>NZ_JBSGDB010000086.1:0-23697 GCF_053602155.1 Streptomyces sp. NPDC004561 | reverse complement strand
GGTTGTCGGGGCGGCCCGTACCAGGGCGCACAGCAAAAGGGCCGCCCCCAGCCCCGCCGTCAGGTGCTGGTGGCGGTTGCGCATGTCCTCGTCCCACAGGGACAGCGCGCGGCGTCGGCGTTCGTCGCGGCCGACGCCGTCGAGGAGCCACAGGCCGGTGGCGAGGTTCTCCAGGGCGCCGCGCAGCAGTGTCCAAGGGCTGGTGGGGGCGACCTCGTCGACTGACGTGAGGCGGCGCAGGGCGTCGGCGCGTTGGGGGGCGAGGGTGTTCTTGGCGGCGAGGTGGCGTTGTTCGGCGAGCCAGGCCCCGATGGGGTGGTGGCGGGGCGGCGAGGTGGCCGTGGGTGCGGTGGTAGTCGGCCGCGGCGGCCAGGCGTGAGCGCCAGGCGGCGTCGTGCTTGTCCCAGATCATGCCGAGCGCGTCGAGTTCGGCGATCCACTCTGGTTCGAGTCGGCCGGCTTTCGCGGCGTCGCGCATGGTGGTGATGAAGGTGCCCAGCGCGTGGCCGGTGGGGTCCACGCGGTCGGCGGGGACGTCGAGGTGGCCGTGTTCGTCGCGGTAGGACTGGGCGGCGGCCAAGCCGAGGCGGCGGGAGCGGGAGACGCCTTGGTCGCGGGGGTCGAAGGAGGCCAGGTCCATCGCTTGGGCGATGCGCTCGGGGTGGACGGTGAAGTCGAAGGTCCAGCGGCGTTCGATGACCCGGCTGGTCTCCTTGGGCAGGCCGGTTGGCCTTGTCGGGCAGGCGTTCCAGGATGCGGTGGTCGTGGTGGGCCGGCGCGGTGGCGATGGCCCACACCGGTTCGTAGGCGGTGCCGAGGATGTTCTCGGGGTCGGCGCCGGGCGGGACGTAGACGGGGACGATCAGTGAGGCCGTCTTGCCGGAGACATCGAGGCGCAGGGCGCGGCCGAGGGGCTGGACGCGGCGGATGACGCTGCGGGCGGGGGTCGGCGGAGACGACGGCGTCGACGCTGGGGATGTCGACGCCTTCGGCGATCAGGCGGGAGTTGGCCGGGATCGCGGCGTCGGCGGTGCGGAACTCGTGGAAGATGCTGGCGCGTTGCTCGGGGGTGTGCTCGTCGTGGACGAAGAACAGTTCCGGGTCGATGCCGGGGGTGAGGCCCAGATCCGTCCGGTGCAGCAGGCGCAGGGTGTGGGGCAGCTCGCTGGCGAAGCGCCGCGCGTCGGAGACCAGGTTGAAGTAGACCAGCACCTTCTTCAGGCCGTGCTCGCACATGGCGCGCAGCAGGGCGGTGGTGCGCAGCGCACCGTCGTCCTTTCCGTCCTCGCCGGCGGTGCCGCTTGGGGCCGCGGCCAGCGTCGCCCCGTGAAGCGGATGGCCAGCGAGGTGACGATCGGGTTCAGGGTGGATCCGGTCCCCGCCATGAGCGGCGGCCGTGGTCCGCTCGTGCGCCGGTCCGGATCCCGGTGCACGTCCCAGGGGGCGGCCCCCTGGGGCGTCCGTCTCACCTGTCGGTTCTCGCCTTCCGTGCCAGTTCGAGATAGTGATCCCAGTCCCAGTTGGCTCCGGGGTCGGTGTGGATGACGCCGGGCACCTCGTGGTGACCCAGGATGTGGGTTCGGTCCAGTGGAATCGCATACCGCGCGCACACGGCGGCGGTGAGCGCCGCGGACGAGGCGTACATCTCGTCGGTGAACCAGGCGGTGGAATCGACCCAGCCCTCGTGTGTGATGCCGATGCTGCGGTTGTCGTAGTCGGGATTGCCGGCGTGCCAGGCGATGTCCTTCTCCCGGACGCACTGGCCGATGTGGCCGTCTGCCGAGCGGACCAGATAGTGGGCCGAGGTTTTCCGGCCGGGGTTCTGGAAGACGGCGACGGCGTCGTCGAAGTGCTCCTGCGTGACGTGGATGACCACGTGGTCGATCGGATGGCCGCGAGGGCGCCGCGCGGTGCGGTGGTTGGCGGGGGCGGCGGGCAGCCACTGTGCGCCGGGGTGGTCGACGGTCGCGGGGGCAGGGCCGGGGCCGGCCGCGGAGGCGGTTCCGGCGGTGGCCGCGGTGGTGGCTGCCGAGGCCAGGGTGACGGCGGCGGCGCCGCGCAGGACCGTACGGCGTGAGGGGGGAGGTTGCCGGTTGTCGTCGTCGCGGCGGATCGGTCCGGTCATGCTCCGTCCTCCTCCGAGGTCCGGTACCAGTTGTGCTGGGCGAGCTTGGCGTTGTACTGCCCTTTCGGCAGGTCGTCGGTGAGCCGGACCGACCATCGCTGCAGTCGCTGCATGAGATCGGCCTTCACCTTGCGCAGGCTCGGATCGCCCCAGCGGTTGTCCAGCTCCATCGGGTCCTTGTCGAGGTCGTAGAGCTCGCCGCCGTCGGTGACATGTTCGTAGAGCTTGTAGTGGTCGTGCCGGATCATCCGTGACGAGCCGCTCTGGGTCACGCTGTTCAGCTCGTCGTACCTGGTGCCTTGGTAGGGGAAGTGCAGCGGTGGCCGGGCGTCGTCGGGATAGGGCAGGCCGCCGTAGCCGCGCTCGGTGACGATGTCGGCGAACTCCGCGGCCGGGTAGTCGGAGCCGGTGAGCATCTGCCACAGGCTGCGGCCCTGGACGCCCAGGGGGATGGGGCGGCCGACCGTCTCGCACACGGTGGGCAGGATGTCGGCGATCGAGACGAAGTCCTTCTTGTTGTCCTGGGTTTTGACGCCGCAGCCGTGCACGATCATCGGGATGTTCGCCAGGACCTCGGGGATGCCGGCGCCCTTGCGCTGCAGGCCGTAGTCGGCGGCGTAGTCGCCGTGGTCGGCGAGGAAGATCAGCAGGGTGTTCTCCCACAGGCCCTGCTCCTTGAGGTGGCCGACGAGCCGACGCAGCTGGTCGTCGATGAGGCGGAGCATGCCGCAGTAGGTGGCGCGGTAGCGGCGCCAGAGCTTGTCGTAGCCGGGGCGCTTCTCCTCCACCAGGTCGCGCAGCCACTTGTAGGCGCCGCCCTTGGCCTGCGCGGCCTCGGGGCCACAGGAGCGGTCGGGGATCTTGTCCTCGTCGAACATCGAGAAGTACGGCTCCGACACCTGGTACGGGTTGTGCGGCTCGGGCATGGAGACCCAGGCGAAGAACGGCTTGTCGGGGTCCCGGGCGTCGACCTGCTGGATGGTGTCGGAGACGATCCGGTAGGCGTACTGCTGCTCCGGGGGGAACGGGGTGGGCGCTGTTGTGGGGCCCATGTCGATGGAGTTCATCCAGGCGGTGAAGGCGCGCTGCTCGGTGGTGGTGTCCGGGCCCTTCGTGTGCCCGTACGGGCCGGAGAAGGCGTCGTAGTCCTGCGGATCGTCTCGGTACATGTGTGTCTTGCCGGCGTAGAACAGTTGGTAGCCGGCGCCGCGCAGGACGTCGATCAGGTCGTCTCCGCGTGCCACGTCCTGCGGGTCGGTGTTGGAGTTCTGCCGTATCCGGTGGGTGCTGGGCCATCTGCCGGTGAGCAGGCTGGTGCGCGCCGGGACGCAGGCCGGGGCGGTGGTGTACGCGCGGCGGAAGCGGGTGCCCTGGGCGGCGATGGAGTCGAGAAAGGGCATCGTGTCCAGGTCGAAGCCGGCGCCGGCGGTGAAGTCGGCGCGGAGCTGATCGGTCATGACGAACACGATGTTCGGAGCGGTCGGGCAGGTCACCGTGCCCCCTTCCAGTAGGAGTACGCGATGGGGTGATCGGGTGGGGGCGCGGAGGAACCAGCCGGTGCGGTGGGGGGGCTGACGCCCCCGCACGGGGAGATCAGGTCGCCTTGGGTCTTTACTCGCTGTTGGCGGAATCTCGGCTCTGGCGCTGGACGTAGAGGCGGCTGTCCTTCGGGCCGGTCCACTCCAGCCGTACGACGCCGGGCACGGCGCCGTCGCCGATGCGCGACGGGTCCTTCCAGTAGCCGGCGTTCGGGTTGCGGAAGAACGTCGACCACAGCCGGCCGGTGTGGTCCTCGAAGAAGTTGTTGTGTCCGGCGCCGACGCCCGCGGTCCACCGCGCGGAGTACGGTCCCTCGAAGTTGTCGGAGACGGCGACGATCGCGTCGTACTGGTACTGCACACGGCCCGGACCGGGCGGGTCGTAGGCGTTGCGCGTGCTTCCGTAGGCGTCGACCGACGTCCGGTCCCACGCGGATTGGATCAGGTAGTACTTGCCCTTGTGCCTGAACACGTACGCGCCTTCGAGGTACGGCTCGGGGGTATAGGGCGTCTGCTGGAAGTTCGGGAGGTTGGTCGTCGTGACGATGTCCTCCATGTCGTCCCGGAACTTGGCGTAGAGGTTGTTGTGCAGCACGAGCCAGGCGTCGTCGCCCTCGCTGTAGAGGCCGCCGTCGATGTGGTAGTAGGCGCCGGGTTCGATGAAGGCCGGTCCTCCGACGAACGAGTCGCCGAAGGGCTTGTCCAAACTCCCCTCGATCAGCCGGTACGGGCCCTCGACGCCGCCCTCGCTCACGAGCATGAACGAGCCGACCTTGCGGGAGTGGTCGCCCATGCACGCGACGATGTACCACTTTCCCTTGAAGCGGTGCAGTTCCGGGGCCCACACGTTGCCGCGCTTGCCGAACTGGTCGTCGTGCCAGTACTCCTGCCAGGGTGCGACGACGGTGCGTCCGGGCCGGTTCTCGTCGGCGAACTCGGGCGACCAGACCTTGCCCTTCTCGGCGCCGGGCCGGATGCCGGTGGTGTCGGCGAGCTTCCACGGCCCGTCGAGCGAGGGCGCCAGCCATACGAAGATGCCGTCGTTCCACGGCGCGGCCGCGTCCAGCCCGGGTACACGGGTGGTGCCCGTGGCCACGTAGAGGGGGCGGCCGTCGATGACGTAGCAGTTGACGTAGGTGTCCCGCATCCACACCCGGCCGAGTTCCGCGTCGCGGGGGCGCAACTCCAGCGGGAGGACGAAGGAGTTGTCCTGTCTCGGCCAGAGGTCCGTGCGGGTGTCCGCGAGGCCGTACGGCTGGGGGTCGGGCCAGTTGTGACGCGGCGCCGATGCGGCCGGGGACGCAACGGGCGTGCTCGCGTGCGCGGCGGTCGCGGGAAGGGCGGCCGCAGCTCCCAGGCCGGCGGCGCCGGCCAGCAAGGAGCGGCGGCGCAGACGGTTCTCGGCACCGGTCATCAGTGGCGTTCTCCTTCGTCGTCCCCGCCCAAATCCCATGCGCAGCTCAGGGGGAGCTGTGTGGCGGGGGTGTGTCGCACAGCATGCGAACGCCGATGCTTTTACGTCAACACTGCGGACGAATAATCTGTGAAACCCACTGTCCCGGAGTTGCCAACCGGCCTTGCGTTACGCCTCATTGCAATTTTTCTGTCGGAGTGTTGACGGAATAATGCGGGCCTCCCTACCTTGACCGGCATGCAGATGCCCAGCGGAGTGCACGCACTGGTCAGGCGGACCCATGAGGAACGCGTCCTGCGTGCGCTGCAGGAGAACGGCGCCATGAGCCGTGGTGAGATCGCCCGGGTCGTGGGCCTGTCCCGCACCACCCTGTCCGAGATCACGGGAAGCCTCCTGCAGCGAGGCGCCATCGTGGTCGTGGACACCGACGCCTCCAGGCGTGAGGGCAGTGGCCGGCCGGCCGAGCGGCTCGCTCTCGACCCGGCGTCGGCGCAGTTCATGGGCGTCGACTTCGGCCATCGACGCGTCCACGTCGTCGTGGCCGACGCCGCGCACGAGGTCATGGCCTCGGGCGCGGCCCGTTACGACGACACGACGGCCTGGCAGGAGCGGACCGAGCTGGCCCTCGGGCTGGTCGAGCGGCTCACCGCCGAGGCCGGCGTCCACTTCGGAGCGCTTCAGGGCATCGGCATCGGCGTGCCGGGGCCCTACCCGGCCCCGGAGGGATCGGGTAGGGCCCGCGCCACCCCCCTGGGGACGGTCCTGCGCCCGGCTCCGGAAGGCGTCGACGTCGCGTTCGCCGAGCGCTTCGACGCGCCGGTGATCGTGGACAACAACACACGTCTGGCCGCCCTCGCCGAGGCGATCAGCGGTGCCGACAGCGTCGCCGACCTGGTGTACGTACGGTTGTCGGACGGCGTCGGCGGTGGGCTCGTCGTCGGTGGGCATCTGGTGACCGGCTCGTCCGGGCTGGCCGGCGAGCTCGGGCATGTGACCGTCGAACCGGCGGGCCGGCCGTGCCGGTGCGGCAAGCGCGGTTGTCTGGAGACGGTGGCCTCGGTCCCCGCGATCCTCGCTGCCTGCTGGGAGTTCGGTCTGCCCCTGGAGAGCCTGCGGGACCTGGCGGACGCCGCGGCCCGCGCGCATCCCGTCGCCGACCGGGTGCTGCGCGAGGCGGCCGCCGCACTGGGACGCGTCATAGGAGCGGCGACGATGACGCTCAACCCGGCGAAGGTCGTCATCGGCGGCGAGATCGCACAACTGGCACCCGTCATCGTGGAGCAGGTCGCCGCCACTCTCGCCGCCGACCTCTTCCCGACCGGGTCGTCCGGTCCCGTCGTCGAGGCCGCGCGGCTCTCGGACGACGACGGAGCCATCGGCGCCCTCGCCGCGGTCTTCCACAACTCCCCACTCCTGGCGAGGTATCCCGAAACCACCGACGTGACGGCCGGTTCGGGGACCCCTGATTCCACCATCGAAGGAGCCGTCCATGTCCGTCCTTGACAAGCGGCGAGCCGGACCGCGCCACCCCGCGCCCGAGAAGACGCCCCCGGCCTCGGACGACTTCGGGCCCCCGGACGGCACGAAGACCGCGGCGGAGCGTCCACGCTCGGGCCGGCGCGGACTTCCCCTGGTCCTCAACGCCGTGTCCGTCGCGCTGGGCATCGCGCTGTGGTGGGCCCTGGCGGCCACGGGCTTCAAACTGCCGACACCGCCCGAGGTCGTCTCCCGGGCGGCCACGCTGATCGGGGACGGGACCCTCGGCAAGGACGCCCTCGCCAGTCTGACCCGCGTACTCGTCGGCTTCGCGCTCGGCACGGCCGTGGCCATCCCGGTCGGCTTCCTCATGGGCTGGTACAGCATCGCACGCGGCCTGATGGAACCGTGGATCCAGTTCTTCCGCACCGTCCCACCACTGGCGATCATCCCGTTGGCCGTGGTCGTGATGGGCATCGACGAGACCCCGAAGATCTTCGTCATCTTCCTCGCCGCGTTCCTGGCATGCGTGATCTCCACCTTCCAGGGTGTGGTGGACGTCGATCGCACGCTGATCAACGCGGCCCGGGTCCTGGGAGCGAAGGACGCGGTCATCTTCGCCCGCGTGGTGGTGCCCGCCTCCACCCCCTTCATCCTTGTCGGCATGCGGGTCGGCCTCGGCTCGGCCTGGGCCACCCTGGTCGCCGCGGAGCTCATCGCCGCCCAGGAGGGCCTCGGTTACCGCATGCAGAATGCCCAGCTCTACTACGACCTGCCGACCATCTTCGTCGCACTGATCTCGATCGGGATCCTCGGTCTGCTCATGGACCGCATCCTGCTCCTCGCAGAACGCAAGCTCACCGGATGGCAGGAACGCCGATGACCAGCAAGCCGGCCAAGATCTCCGTCCAGGGCGTCACCAAGACCTTCGCTCTGGGCCGCGACACCTTCACCGCCCTCGACAACGTCTCCCTCGACATCGCGGACCACGAGTTCGTCACCGTCGTCGGCCCCTCGGGCTGCGGCAAGAGCACCCTCATGAACATCCTCGCCGGGCTGGAGACACCCACGACCGGCCGTGCCCTCGTGGACGGCGCGCCCGTGTCCGGACCGGGACCCGAACGAGGCGTGATCTTCCAGCAGTACGCCCTCTTCCCCTGGCTGACCGTGCGTCAGAACGTCGAATTCGGTCTGCGCACCAAGGGCGTGCCCAAAGCCGAACGCCGAAGCCGGGCCGAGCACTTCATCGAACTGGTGGGACTCGAACGCTTCGCCGACGCACTCCCCAAGACCCTGTCCGGAGGCATGCGCCAGCGCTGCGCCATCGCCCGCGCCTACGCCGTCGACCCCTCGATCCTCCTGATGGACGAACCGTTCGGCGCCCTCGACGCCCTGACCCGGGTCAAGCTCCAGGAACAGCTGCTGAAGACGTGGAGCCAGGACAAGCGCACGGTCCTGTTCATCACCCACGACGTCGACGAGGCCGTGTTCCTCGCCAACCGAGTGATCGTCATGGCGGCCCGCCCCGGACGCGTCTACGACGTCATCGAGGTCGATCCCGCCATCGAGCGCGACGAGGCGTTCCGCCTCAGCCCCGAGTTCGCCCAACTGCGCAACCGCGTGTGGCACTCCGTCTACCACCAGCAAGGCCGCACCGCCGCCCCCGCGGCCGCCGGCTCCGCAACCACCTGACCCGGAAAGGGACAAGCAGCCATGCCACGCTCCACCACCCGCAGACACCTCACCGCCACCCTCGCCGGCGTGGCCACGATGGCCCTGCTCACCGCCTGCGGCAGCGGCTCCTCCAACGGGTCGGGCGACAAGGTGCGCTTCGGCTACATCGGCGACTTCAACGGCGCCAGCCTCATCGCCATCGCCGACGCCAAGGGCCTGTGGAAGAAGCACGGCCTCACGGCGGACACCAAGATCTTCACCAACGGCCCCCTGCAGATCCAGGCACTCGGCACGGACAACCTCGACTTCGGCTACATAGGACCGGGAGCCATGTGGCTGCCCGCCTCGGGCCAGGCCAAGGTCGTCGCGATCAACACCCTCGGCAACTCCGACCGGGTCATCGCCCAGCCGGGCATCACCTCGATGCAGCAGCTCAAGGGCAAGACCGTGGCCGTTCCCGAAGGCACCTCCGGCGACATGATCCTCTCGCTCGCCCTGAAGAAGGCGGGTATGACCAAGAGCGACCTGAAGATCGTCCCCATGGACCCCACGACCATCGTCTCCGCCGTCTCCTCCAAGAAGGTCGACGGGGCGGGCTTCTGGTACCCGGCCACGGCGACGATCAAGAAGCAGGTCCCCGGCCTGGTCGAACTCGCCAAGAACAGCGACTTCGAGGACGAGATCTCCTTCCCCACCGCGTTCGTGGCCAGCAACAAGCTCGTCGCCGACAACCCGAGGAAGGCCAAGAAGGTCCTCGCCGTGCTGCGCGATGCCATGGCGTTCCGGTCCGAACACACCAACGAGGCCATCGCCCTGACCGCCGACAAGCTCCACATCCCCGTCGACCAGGTCAAGGCCGACGCCGCCAACAACAAGCTGCTCAGCGTGGACCAACTCGACACGCTGACCCGAAACGGCACCATCGACAAATGGCTGAAGGGGATGAACGACTACTTCGTCCAGGCCGGCAAGCTCAAGCAGCCCGTCGACCCCAAGAAGTACTACACCGGCGACCTCTTCACCGGAGCAGGCAAGTGACCGAGCCCAGCACGTCCGGCACGACCAGCACGTCCCGGGCGCCGAGGAAGAACATCCTCTTCCTCATGACCGACCAGCACCGGGCGGACACACTCGGCTCCTACGGCAACCCGCTGGCGCACACCCCGGCCCTCGACGAACTCGCCGCCACCGGCACCCGCTTCGACCGCTGGTACACCCCCACCGCGATCTGCACCCCGGCCCGGGCCAGCCTGCTGACGGGCCAGGCACCCTTCCGGCACAAGCTGCTCGCCAACCACGAGCGCAACGTCGGCTACCTCGAGGACCTGGCCGAGGACCAGTTCACCTTCTCCCGGGCACTGCGGGAGAAGGGCTACAACTGCGGCCTCATCGGCAAGTGGCACGCCGGCAACCGACGGACAGCGGCCGACTACGGCTTCGACGGCCCGGAACTGCCCGGCTGGCACAACCCGGTGGACCACCCGGACTACCTCTCCTACCTCGCCGAGCACGGTCTGCCACCGTACGAGATCAGCGACCGCATCCGCGGCACCCTGCCCAACGGCGGCCCCGGCAACCTCCTCGCCGCCCGGCTGCACCAGCCCGTCGAGGCCACCTTCGAGCACTACCTGGCCACCCGCGCCATCGAGAAGCTCGAGCAGTACGCCGCGGACTCCCGCGCACACGAGCAACCCTTCTTCCTCGCCCTGCACTTCTTCGGACCGCACCTGCCGTACATCCTCCCCGACGAGTACTTCGACCTGGTCGACCCGGCCGACGTCGAACTCCCGAAGTCCATCGCGGAGACCTTCCACGGCAAACCTCCCGTCCAGCGCAACTACAGCGCGCACTGGACCTTCGACACCATGCCGATCGAGACCACCCGCAAGCTCATCGCGGTCTACTGGGGCTACGTGGCGTTGATCGACCGGCAGATCGGCCGGGTCATGGACGCCATGGAGCGGCTCGGGCTGGTGGACGACACCGCCGTGTTCTTCACCTGCGACCACGGCGAGTTCACCGGCTCCCACCGGCTGCACGACAAGGGCCCCGCGATGTACGAGGACATCTACCGCACGCCCGGCCTGCTCCGCGTCCCCGGCGCCCCGGCCGGCATCGTGCGGACCGAGTTCGTCAGCCTGCTCGACTGCACCGCGACCATCCTCGAACTGGCCGGCATCGACCCGAAGCCCGCGGTCGACTCGCGCAGCCTGCTGCCGCTCGTCCACGGCGAGACGGTGGGGTGGGAGGAGGACATCGTCTGCGAGTTCCACGGCCACCACTTCCCGTACCCGCAGCGCATGCTGCGCGAGGACCGGTACAAACTCGTGGTCAACCCCGACTCGGTCAACGAGCTCTACGACCTGACCACCGACCCGGACGAGTTGCAGAACGTCTACGACCATCCCGAACAGGCGGAGGTCCGCTCGCGGATGATGCGCCGCCTGTACGACGTTCTGCGGGAACGCGGCGACAACTTCTACCACTGGATGACGTCCATGTACGACGTCGGAGAGGTGGGACACGACCCGACCCTGAGCGGGCTCGACGAGTCCACCTACCAGAAGTAGCAGGTGTGACGGCACGGCGCGGGCTCCCGCACGATGGGCGCCTTGCGCGCGGCCCGGCGGAGCCCGCGACGCCCGCGCTCCCCACCGCGTCGACAGCCCTTCGACCCGAGCAGTCCAGCACACGGCCTGCCGCCCCCGCAGCTCCACGCCCCACAGGGGCGGACCACGCAGGCCGAACGGCCCCGCGCCCGTGCCAGAGCACCGCCCGGCAAGGACACCGGCGCAGGGCCGCAGGTGCCGGCTGACGCCCGCCGACGAAAACCACCCGGGGCTCCGAGCCCGGACGGCGGTCCGCAGGCGCGGACCGCACCATGGACCGGACACCGGCCCCGCAACCGAGGACTTCGACCATGACCCGCGATCACCACCCCTGCTGCACCCCGTCCGGCGCACCGGGCGCCGTCGCCGTCTCTCCCCCGGCAGCGCCGCCGACGCCGCATCCCGCCACCCGCAGGCACTCGACCCGCGGACAGGTCGGCCTGCCGGGCGGTGAGTTCGCCATGGGCGACGCCTTCGACGAGGGCTACCCCGCCGACGGCGAGACACCCGTCCACACGGTACGTCTCAAGCCCTTCCACATCGACGAGACCACCGTCACCAACGCCCAGTTCGCCACCTTCGTCAAGGCCACCGGTCACGTGACCGACGCCGAACGCTACGGCTCCTCGGCGGTCTTCCACCTCGTGGTCGCCGCCCCCTCGGCCGACGTCCTCGGCAATGCCGCCGGAGCCCCCTGGTGGATCAACGTCCGTGGTGCCCACTGGCGCCGCCCCGAGGGGGCCGACTCCGACATCACCGGCCGCCAGAACCACCCCGTCGTCCACGTCTCCTGGAACGACGCGACCGCCTACGCACAGTGGGCCGGCAAGCGCCTGCCCACCGAGGCGGAGTGGGAGTACGCCGCACGCGGCGGCCTGGCCGGCCGCCGCTACGCCTGGGGCGACGACCTCACCCCGGACGGCCGGTGGCGCTGCAACATCTGGCAGGGACACTTCCCCCACGTCAACACGGCCGAGGACGGCCACCTGACCACCGCACCGGTCAAGTCCTACCGCCCCAACGGCTTCGGCCTGTGGAACACCGCCGGCAACGTGTGGGAATGGTGCTCCGACTGGTTCTCGCCCTCCTACTACGCCCAGGCACCCGCGGAGGACCCGCACGGCCCGGACACCGGGACCGCACGGGTCATGCGCGGCGGTTCCTACCTGTGCCACGAGTCCTACTGCAACCGTTACCGGGTCGCGGCCCGTTCCTCCAACACCCCGGAGTCCTCCTCCGGCAACCTCGGCTTCCGCTGCGCCAACGACGTCTCCCGGGCGATGGCCGGGTGACTCGCGTCTGAGGGAGGCCGACTGGATCTCTTGAGCGCAGGCCCCGCCCTGAAGGACGGGCCCTGCGCTCAAGAGATCCGGTCATGCCTCGGGGAGCCGGTCGAGGAAGCCGAGGACTGAGGTGATCCGGCCGTCCTCGGCCAGGGTGATCACATCCGAGCCGGCGACCGGAGCGGAGCCGTCGGCGGTGGACACCAGTTCCCAGCCGAAGCGGGCGATGTGATGGTTGCCGTCCACCTCACCGGCCGGCTTGAACTCAAAGCCCGGGAACTGCTCGTGCGCGGCCCGGATGACCGCGGCGATCGCCTCGTGACCGCGCACGTCGGCCAGCGGGTCGGTGTAGGTGCCGTCGTCGGACCAGGCCGCGGCGACCGTCTTGGCCAGCGCGTCGGCGTCAGCGGCGTTCCACGCCTCGAAGTAGCGGGCGACGGCAGAAGCATAGATCGACATGACGGATCTCCTCTTGTGGTGAAGTGGCCTGGCATGCAGATGGGTCGGCCCGGGTTCCGGGCCGGAGTGCGCCGGCCCGGAACCCGATGGCACCACCCTGCCTCGCCCTGCCCGACCACGCGATTACCACCGAGGTAATGACAGCCCCGGTCCACTCAGGCAATCCGCCCACCCCGGACTCCCCCGAACGGCACAGACGCAAGGCGGCGCGGGTACTCCCGCGGCAGGCTGCAGCGCCTTGGGTGATCCTCGGCGCAGGTCGGGTAGTGGCCGTGACTGCTCCGCTGTCGCGGCCAGCGCGGCCGCCGAATCGGACACGTGGTAGCCGACGCCCTGCAAAAGGCTGCGGACCGCGCCTGATCTGCGTCCTGCGGCCCTCTGTTTCCTTCCGAGGAAGACCGCGAACCGAGAACCCGTGGGATCGCCCTCGTGGACGAGGCCGCAGGCGCGGTCTTTCGATTCCGTGCAGCAGGTGGCCGCCCGCTGCAGGAGGCGCGGGCAGGCATACGGGTACGGTGCCAGGACTGGCCGCCGGCCTCTTGCCCGGCCGGTTCACGTGCGAAGGAGGACCTCTCATGACGATGGGCGCCGCGGAACCTGCCCCGGACATCGAGCAGGCCACGCTGCCCGGACGGGCCGCAGCCTTGGTCGGGTTACTCCGGCGCAATGCCGCCCGCACCGAACAGGACCGCTGTGTCGCTGCGGAGAACATCGCGGCACTCGATGAGGCCGGCCTGTTCAGCCTCACCGTTCCCCAACGGCTCGGCGGCCACCAGGAACGCATCCGCACGCTCGTCGAAGTGAGTTCCGAACTCGGCCGCGGCTGCGGATCGACTGCCTGGACCACCAGCTTGATCAACATCTCGGGCTGGCTCATCGGCCTCTATCCCCAACGCGCGCAGCGTGAGGTCTACGCGCAGGATCCCGGCACCCGTGCATGTGCGGTCCTGCCACCCCATGGGACCGGCAGGACAGCCGACGCAGGCAGCATCGTCACCGGACGGTGGGGATTTGCCTCCGGCTGTCTCCACGCCCGATGGGCGCTGCTCGGCATGACGCTCACGGGCGAGCACGACGAGCGCCTGGACCACGCGCTGGCCCTGGTCCCGATGGACCAGCTGACGATCGAGGACACCTGGCACGTTGCCGGGATGCGCGGTACCGGCAGCAACACCCTCGTCGCCGACGGCGTCTTTGTCCCAGCCCACCGCATTCTGTCGGTGACGCACGCGCTCCAGGGCACTTATCCGACCGAGTTCAAGGACGAGACCCTGTACCGCGCGGCGTTCGTCCCCACGCTCGCCCTGTCGCTCGCCGGCCCGCTGCTTGGCCTGGCCCGCGGCGCGATGGAGCTGGTGCTGGCCTCCCTCGCCACGGGCCGGGGCATTTCGCATACGCACTACGCACAGGCACGCGAGGCACCCTCCACCCAGATGCAGCTCGCCGAGGCAGCATCATTGATCGACACCGCCACCCTGCACCTGATGCGTGCCGCGGACGATGCCGACAGATGGGCGGCGAGCGGCGAGTGCATGCCCCTGGTCAACCGGACCCGGGCGCGCATGGATATCGGCACGGTCGCCCGCTGCTCACGAGATGCACTGGACCTGCTGCTGAGCGTCCAGGGGGCCCGGAGCTTCGCCGACGACAGTCCGCTGCAGCGCATCTGGCGGGACCTGGAGACTGGTACGCGGCATGCCATGGTCAACCCCGCCATCGCGACGGAGATGTACGGCCGGGCCCTGCTCGGTATCGAGGACCAGATCACCCCGCTGATCTGACCGGGGCGCGGCCGGGTGGGGGGAACTGCTGCCTCATCCGACCGCCGGCTCCCCCGGATGTCGCCAGCCGCGTCCGCATGGCGGGACGGGCGCGCGGTAGCACATCATGGCGCAGGAGCGGGCGCACACTTGGTGTGCACGCCTGCCATGCGCCAACGGCCCGGTGGCTGTCCGGGAATGGGCCTGACGTTGGTGATGGGCGCGGACGATACTGGCGACGTTTCGCCAGCTGGACGACAGGTGCCGATGGCGGGCAGGGCCTTCCTGCTCACCGCGCCTTTCCCATCTCGTTCGGAGCGGTTTGGCTGCTCTGGACCTCCCACGAGAATGAGGAGCTTTGTCATGCGTCGTTTCCGCTCGTTCGCCGTCGCCTCGGTCGCTGTGGCTGCTGCCCTGGGCGTCGTGCCCACCGCAACCGCAGCCCCCGCAACTCCCGTCCGCGCGGCGGCCTACAACTGCACCACCGGATACTTCTGCATCTACGACAACTGGAACGGCGGGGGAACCCGTTGCCAGTGGTCACAACGCAGCAAGGCGAACACCGCCGACGACTGTTCCTTCATCCAGAAGGGACGGAATGTCCGCTCCGTGTGGAACGGGACCGGTCACCGGGTGCAGTACTACACCCAGACCAACTACCACTCACGCGTCGGGTCCACGGGCGCCGTAACGGGCGGCAACCTGCAGGGCAGCTACCAGATCCGCTCCTTCAAGCCCCAATAGGCGTCTGACGGAGCGATGTCCCCGGCTGAGAGCAGGCTGCGCATCCGCGGAGGCGCCGAGCCTGTTCTCAGACGTGTTCGGCGTCAGCGCATCTTCAGTGCGCGCTGGGATCGGTGGGTGACGTGCTGTGTCCGCCGCGTCCACGCAAGCTTGCACAAGGGGTGAGCAGAGCACGGCCCTTACTGCTGTGACTGTGTCTGGTGGCGGGTCAGGACCTGCCAGCTGCGCTCGGAATCAGTGGCCTGCTCGGCGATGTAACGGCCCCGAACTGTCGGCCCCCGTCGCCTTTCCCACGGCTCATTTCCGGGCGACTTGGGGAGCCGCCCTGGGATGTCCAGCTGTCACTCAAGTGGCCGCTGTCGTCCGGCGCGGGGGCAGTTGGCCGGCACGGCCCCGCTCTCCGAGATCCGGGCGGCGGCTCTCGCGCAACTGCCGGCGGACACCAGTCTGGACGGCGAGCTGGTGGTGTGGGAGCGGGACCGGCTGGCGTTCGAGCGGCGCAATCGTGACACCGGCTCCACCGCCAAGCGCCTGCGGCCTTCGACGGTGCGATTCCGGCGGCGTCAGGGACGGAAGCGGGACACCAGGTGCCGCCGGCCTTCTGCGTTGGAACGCATGCTCGTCGTTCGGGTCCTCGCTCAGGCGGAGGGGCGCCGCCTGGTGCCGCCGCCGCTTCCGTTCAGCGGGATCAAGGTTTCCAGATGAGCGCCCTTGACCCAGGAGCCCAGCAGATCGCGGTGCAGGGCCACGATGTCCTGGCGCAGTGCCAGGCCCAGCGCGGCCTTCGTGAACGTCCGGCAGGTGGTGACGAACAAGGCGACGTCTGCACCGTGTTCGAGACGGGCGGTGCCGACGAACTTCTGCATGTCCTGCGAGGACACGCTGCGGTGCGGCGCATACTTCTTGCACTGGACGACCAGCTTGCGGCCGTCGGCCAGGTAGCCGACGACATCCGCGCCCAGGTCGCCGCTCCTGCCGCTGACGACGACCCTCGTGCAGCCGTCCCGCCGGCACAGCTCGGCGACGTACGACTCGAACTCCTGCCACGACAACGCGTCGACCTCGGCCATAGACAACTCCCGCGCCCTGGCCTCCTCCTGCGCCCGCCATGCGCGGTCCTGGCCGACCGCCCGACGGTGCGCCCGCAGCAGCGCCCGGCCGGCCCCGCCCATCACGGCCGCGGCGGGCACGGCCACCAGGACGGGCCACACCACCGGCCAGTGCCCGGCCACCCACAACACGGCGATCACCACCGCCACCGCGCCCCAGCCCTGCACCTGCCTGCGCGTCCGCTTCTTCAAGCGCCAGCACCGTCGACGTGCTGCCATCACTCCCCCGCTCCCCAGGCCCCTGATCCGCAGTGGGCGCCGTCCGGCCCGTGCGTGTGACGGGGCTCGTCGACCGGCCTGGGTGGCGCCGCTCGCAAGCTGCCCCAGGGACGTTCAGGGATTCCCTGGTCTGCCGGGACCTCCCCCACCACCACTACCCGGGGACGGCGGGACGCCACCCCGGCCTTCTTGTGTAGCCGCGCCTCAGAGATGTTGGAGGCGGGTTGCCGACGAATGGCACAAAGCCATCGGACCTGACCGAATACCGCGCGACCCGGCCATCAGTCGTCGACGTGCACGGTGACGTACAGGTCCCCGGGGGCGCCACCGTTCTTGCCGGGGCTGCCGAGTTCGCGGATCCGGAGCTCCTGGCCGTCCCTGTGGCCCGCGGGGATGCGGACCTTGTGGGTGTGCTGCTTACGGATGATCCGGCTGTCCCCCTTGCAGGTGGTGCAGGCCAGTGCCGCCTTCGCGTCTGCCCTGGTGGCGCGGGCGGGGCACGCCTTGTGCGCTCGGGCCGGGGCCCCGGTCCGACCTCGTGGATGACGAGGTCGGGCTTGAAGTCCTCGAAGACCGGTAGCAGGCCGGCCGCAAGGGAGCGCGGCAGCGCGAAGCCGAAGGCCTTGACGCCCAGCGTGGCGAGCACCTCGGGCGACGGTTCGCTCGCGCGTGCGGTGCCCGCCTGCGGCTCAAGGAAGGCTCGACCGGCGGCTGCTTCGATGGACGCCTGATCCGGTTCGCCACGGGCGAGCAGTTCCATCCGGTCCTGCACGGTGTGGGCATCGAGCCGGTGCCGATGCTCGCGAAATGGATTCTCATGCCGGTCACCCATATCCCTGCCGATGACCGATTATCTAGCAGCGACTGGAAATCGAGTGCTGATAACGTCGCTGTGTACACGCGGCCCTGGCGGCCGAACCGATCTCTTTGGGGTGACTAGGACATGGGAACCGTCGGACTGGCACGCACCCAGTTCGCCTTGACGGTGGGGGTGCACTACCTGCTCGTCGCGCTGACCCTCGGGCTCGTGGTCATGGTGGCGATCTGCCACACCCGCTGGGTCCGCACGGGCGACCCGGCGCTCCGGCAGGCCACGAAGTACTGGGGCACGCTCTACGTCATCAACTACGCGGTCGGCATCGGCGCGGGCATCGCCATGGAGTACCAGCTCAGCGCCAACTGGTCGGGCCTGGAGAACATGGGCGCCGGAGTGTTCGGCGCGCCGCTCGCCGTGGAGACCGTGGTCGCGTTCTTCGTGGAGTCGACCTTTCTCGCCCTGTGGATCTTCGGCTGGCAGCGGCTGCCCGCGAAGGTGCATCTGGCCTGCATCTGGATCGTCGCCGCGGCCGCGTACCTCTCCGTCATCTGGGCTCTGCTGGCCAACGGCTTCATGAACAACCCCGTCGCGTACGAGATGCGCCACGGCACCCTCCAACTGACCGACCCGCTCGCCCTGTTCACCAACCCCAATGCGTGGATCGCCATCCTGCACATCACCGGCGGGGCCGCCGCGGTCGGCGGATTCTTCATGCTCGGTGTCTCGGTGCTGCTGCGCGGGCGCGGCCGGGCCGACGACACGTTCATACGGCTCTCGATGCGCATGGGCGCGCACGCGGGCTTCTGGGGCGCCCTGCTGGTCGGCGTCAGCGGTGCGGTGCAGATCGAGCGGATCGGCGTGCAGCAGCCGATCAAGCAGGCGCTGCTGGACGGCAACAGTGAGCACATCGCCGCGTTCCAGCGGCAGCTGACGGAGCGTTTCGGGGATGCCGGGCTGCCGCCGGGGCCACTGGTGCAGTTCAGCGCCTACGCGATGATGGCCGTCGGGTTCGTTCTGCTGATCGTCTCCCTGTGGACCCTGATCGCACTGCGCGGCGACCGGATGCTCACGTCGAAGCCGCTGCACCGAGTGCTGCGGATCGCCATGGTGATGCCCTTCGTGGCGAACATCGCCGGCTGGCTGGTACGCGAGATCGGCCGGCAGCCGTTCGTCATCAACGACATCCTCACCACCCGGCAGGCCTTGACTCCCTCGCTCACCACCACCCAACTGACCGTCTCCCTGGTGGTGTTGGGGGTGATCGTCACGACCCTGCTGATCCTCGACTGGTGGCTGCTCGGCAAAGCGGCGATGCGCGGCCCCGCGCAGGCCGATCTATGGACACAGGAGTCCGGCTCCGGCGAACGCCCCGATCCCGGCGGCACACGCGACGACGAGCGCGACAGCGTCCTGCTCTAGGGCCTGTCCGGCGGAGCAGGTCGCACCATGGTGGCCCGCGCCTTCCTGTACGGGTGAGCGGGTCTGGTGCGTGCAACTGCGAGGCGGAGGAGGGCGTCCACGCGGAGCGTTGGCGACCGACGACAACGCGGCAGATGCGCGTGCCACGGCTACATCAGCCGCTGCGCAGCGGGCCGCGACCGCGACAAGAACCGCCGGACACTTCCCGGAGCCTGCCGATCACGGCGCTCGCCGGCTCGTCCCGGCTCGTCCCGTCCCGCATCTCACGCTGCAAAAGGAGCACACCGGCCATGAGTTACCCGACCTTGTGGACCATCGGGTTCATCGCCTTGTTCACCGGCTATCTGACGCTCGCCGGAACCAACTACGGAGTGGGCTCGACCCTGTTGTTCACGGCCCGTGGCGACCGCGAACGCCGTCAGGTGCTCGGCGGCCTCGGCCCGTTCCTGCTCGCCAACGAGGCCTGGCTGCTGGTCTCCCTCGGCATCCTGGTGGGCACCATGCCGCGCCTGGAGACCCAACTCCTGGTCGGTACCGCGCCGTTCGCCCTGCTGGCCATGGCTGGCGCACTGGTCCTCATCAGCGCCGTGATGCTCCGCAGCCGGCACCCCGAGGCCACCGTGCGCAGGCGGTGGGACGGCGTGATCTGCGCGGCCGGCACGGCGGCGGCGTTCGGCTGGGGAGCGTTCCTGGTCGCCGTCGCAGGCTCGCTCGACCTCGACGGCAGCGGTCATGTCCTGGGCAGCGGCGCGGCGTTCACCCCGTACGCCCTGCTCGGCGGGGTGAGTGCCGTCGCGCTGTTCGGTGCGCACGGCTGCGCCTTCACCGCCGCCCGCACCACCGGGGCGGTCGCCGCCCGCGCCACCGTGCTCGCCCGGCGGCTGTGCGGCGTCGGCTTCCTGCTCGTCGTCCTGACCGGCCTCGCCTCCTGGGCCGGCGGGCACACCGACGGGTCGCTGCACCGGCCGGCCCTCGCGCTGCTGCTGCTCGCGCTCGCCGTGCTCGCCCTGGCGCCGGCCGTCCGCGCGCTGTCCGCCGGACAGCCCTGGCGGGCGTACGCGGCCACGGCCGTCGCGGTGGGGCTCGCGCCGGTCGCCGTGTTCGCGGCCAAGTACCCGTATCTGGCGACCCCCGCGCGGTCCGGAGTGCGGGCGGTCGCAGTCCAGGACCTCGCCGCGGACAGCACCGCACTGGCACTGATCACATGGACCGCGGGCCCGGTCCTGGTGCTGGTGATCGCCGTGCAACTGCGGATGTGGTGGCTGCTGCGCGCGCCCGCGGAGCGGTCCACGGCACCCGCCTTCCACTGACGCCCCCGGGGGACGCATGAAGCACGGACCGCTCGACCCCGAACTGGTGCGGATCCACCCGCGCGTGAAGGTGTTCCTCCTGGTGTGTACGGCCGGTGCGGCGCTCGGCGGCGCGCTGGTCGTCGCCCAGGCGCTGCTCCTCGCCCGGGTACTGGCCGCCCTCTTCGACGGCGGCTCCCGCGAGGCCTTCGCCACGGTGTCGATGCCCCTGGTCGCCGGGGTCGTCGCGGCCCGGTGCGGGCTGGCCTGGTGGGAGCGCTGGTATCCGGCGCGGGAGGCGACGCGGGTGCAGCAGGCGCTGCGCGAAGAGCTGGTCGAGGCCGCGGGCCGGGGCCGGATCCGGGGCGCGGGGCCGCCGCCCGCCGCCGTGGTGGCCGTGCTGACGCGCGGCGCGGACGCGCTGGACGGCTACGTCTCGGGCGCCGTGGCCGTGCTGCCGCACGCCGTCGTGGTGCCGCCCGCCGTCGTGTGCACGCTGCTGCTCCTCGATGTGCCCTCCGGGCTCACCGTGCTGGTCACCCTCCCCTTCGTCCCGCTGGTGCTCGCCGTCGTCGGACTGCACACCAAGGCGCGTACCGAGCGGCACTGGAACGTGCTGCTGCGCCTGGGCGAGCGCTTCCGTCAGGCGGTCAGCGGACTCACCACCCTGCGGGTGTTCGGGCGGCAGGACGACGCGGCCCGGCGGATCCGCGCGGCCTGTACCGAGCACCGGGTGGTCACGATGGCCACCCTGCGGCAGGCGTTCCTGTCGTCCTTCGTCCTCGAGACCATGACCACCCTGGCCGTCGCCCTGATCGCGGTGCCGGTCGGCTTCCGCCTGCTCGCCGGGGACATGTCGCTCACCGCGGGCCTCGCCGTCCTGCTGCTCACACCGGAGGCGTACCGCCCGCTGCGCTCCCTGGCCCTGCGCTTCCACGCGAGCCAGGAGGGCCGGACCGTACTCGACCAGGCCCGCCGGATCACGGCGGCCGCCCCCGCGCCGATGCGGCCCGCCGCGTCGGGGCCGCACCCGGTGCCCGTGCCCAGCCCGGCCCGGACCCCTGTCGTCCTGGACCGGCTGACGGTCGGGTTCCCGGGCGGCCCTCCCGCGCTGACTGAGGTGTCGCTGACGCTCGAACCCGGCCGCTGCCATGCGCTGACCGGGCCCAGCGGCGCGGGCAAGAGCACGCTGCTGCGCACCCTCGCCGGCCAGCTCGCACCGCTCGACGGCGAGATCCGCATCGGGTCCCGCCCACTGCCGTACGTCCCCGGCGCCGCTTGGACCGACGCGCTCGGGGTGGTGCCGCAGCGGCCGCACCTGTTCGCCATGTCCCTCGCGGACAACGTCCGCCTCGGCCGCCCCGACGCCGGCCCCGAAGAGGTGTGGCAGTCGCTGGCCGCGGCGGGCGCCGCCGACTTCGTGGCGGCACTGCCCGACGGCCCGGCGACCCCGCTGGGCGACGGCGGCGCCGTGCTCAGCGCCGGTGAACGGCAACGGATCGCGCTGGCCCGCGCACTGCTGCGCAAGCCGGCGCTGCTGCTGCTCGACGAGCCCACCGCGCGTCTCGACGGGGAGACGGAGCAGCGGGTGCTCGACGCCCTGCGCGCCCTCGCCGGGAACGAGCGCACCACAGTGCTGGTGGTCACCCATCGCCCCCGGGTCATGGAACACGCGGACACGGTGTTCCACGCCGCTCACGGCTCGGTCGACGTCCAGCCGCGCCTGCTGGAAGGACAGCCGACATGGTGAGGCGTTCAGCCCCCGCACTCCTCCGGACCCGCCTGGCCCTCGCGGCCCTCGCGACGGCGCTGTGCGAGGCGTCGGCGGTGGCCCTGACCGCCACCGCCGCCTGGCTCATCTGCCGGGCCTCCGAGCAACCCCCGCTCGCCGCCCTGTCGTTGGCGGTGGTCGCGGTCCGCGCCCTGGCGATCGTGCGCGGCACGCTGCGCTACGGCGAGCGGCTGGCCGGACATGACGCGGCGCTGCGGATCATGGAGCGGGTGCGCGGCCGGTTCTTCGACGCCCTGGAGCCGCTGGCCCCGTCCGGGCAGCCCGCGTTCCGCCGCGGCGACCTGCTCACCCGGCTGCTCGCGGACGTGGAGGCGGTGCAGGACCTGGTGATCCGGGTGGTACTGCCCGGACTCGCGGCGCTCACGGTCGGCGCCGGTGTCACCGCCTGGGTCTGGCTGCAACTGCCCGCGGCCGGAGCCGCGTTGGGCTGCGGCCTGCTGGTGGGCTCGGTGCTGCTGCCGGTGACGGCGGCTGTCGCCCTGGACCAGGCGCGGGTACGCCTGGCGCGGGCCCGCGGCACGCTGGCGGTGCGCAGCGTGGACATCATCGAGGGGGCCGAGGACCTCGCGGTCTGCGGGGCGTCCACCGCCGCCACCGAGCGCGAGCGCGCCGCCGCGCGGACCGTCGCCCGGCTGGAACGCTCCGTGGCGCTGCGCGGGGCCACCGCCGGCGCCGCGGGGCTCCTGGTCCGGCTGGTGACGACCGGCGCGGTGGCGGTGCTCGCCGCGAGGGCCCAGGACGCCGGGCGGCTCGGCCCGGTCACCGTCGCCGTCCTCACCCTGACCACACTCGCCGCCGTGGAGACGAGCGCTCCCGTGCAGGCTGCGGCGGAGCGGTTCGGTGAGCTCGGCCATGGGCTGCGGCGGTTGCGGGAAGTGCTGCGCGCCCGCCCGCCCGTGCCCGAACCCACGCACCCGCGCCCGGTGCCCGCGGGCCCTGTCACCCTGGAGTTCGACGATGTCACCGTGGTGCCCCCGGGAGCGTCCCGGGCGGCCCTGAGCGGATTCGGCCTGTCACTGCCCCCGGGGCGCAAGGTCGCCCTGGTCGGGCCGAGCGGCGCGGGCAAGAGCACCGTGCTCGCCGCCGCGCTGGGGTTCGTCCGCCCCGGGGCGGGACAGGTGACGCTCAACGGTGTGCCGGTCGAGCAGACAGCGGGCCGGCAGCTGCGGCCCCGTCTCGTGTGCGGGCTCACACAGGAGCACTACGTCTTCGCCGGCACGGTCCGCTCCGTGCTCAGGGTCGGCCGACCGGACGCCGAAGACGCCGAGCTGTGGTCCGCCCTCGAGCAGGCGGGTGCCGCCGCGTGGATCCGTGCCCTGCCGGGCGGCCTGGACACCGAAGTACGCGACGACGCGGCCGAGTTGGCGGGTGGCCAGCGCCAGCGGCTGGCGCTCGCCGCGGCCCTGCTCGCCGATCCCCGCGTCCTCGTTCTGGACGAACCCACCGAGTCCGTCGATCCCCGCACGGCCGACACCCTGCTCCGCGACACCCTGGCCGCGGCGGGCGACCGGGCCCTCCTCCTGGTCAGCCACCGCCTCCGCGGCCTCGAGTCCGCCGACGAGATCGTGGTGCTGCGCGCGGGGCACGTCGTCCAGCGCGGCAGCCACACCGAACTCCTCGCCCAGGAGGGCTACTACCGCGACCAGTACACCGCCGAACGCGAGGCCGAGCAGCGCACGGCGCCCGAACTCACCGTGCGGTGAGCCCGGGCGCCGTCCAGCGGCGGGCACGCGGGGAGCGGGCCCGCCCGCCTCAAATGCACGACGCTGGATGGTCCGCGTTCGTCGCGATGCTGGAGTACAAGGCCGCCCGGCACGGGCGCACCCCGTCCGGTGGGAGCGGACGGGAATCCCCGGCCTTTGGGCCGGGTGAGGATTTGACTTCCTCCCCCTCCTGAAGGAGGGGGATTCCCTTATGCGGGGGTTGGGCCGGTCGCCCGGCTTTGGGGTTCCTGCTTCACGGACCGACCG
>NZ_JBSGDB010000085.1:5923-23795 GCF_053602155.1 Streptomyces sp. NPDC004561 | reverse complement strand
GCTCGGTCTCGGTCATGCCTGCCAGCATTCTGATCTCGACGGACCGGACCGCTATGGTCGCCTTCTCCAGGCGGGCTGCGCGGGGCCGTCCTGGGGGGCGGTGGACTGGGGCGTGCCGGACTGCGGCACGTCGGTACGCGACGCGTCGGTCTGGGGGGCGCCGATCTCCGGTGCCTCCGGCGTCTCCGGCGTCTCCGGAGTCTCCGGAGTCTTCGGCTGAAGGGCGTCGTCGTCGGCCCCGGTGTCCGTGGCCGACGACATCTCCGAGGAGGGGCCGGAGTCCTCGTCGGACTGCGCATCCGCGTCGACGCCCTCGCGCACGGAGTCCTCCTGCGCGGCCTCTTCCTGCCCGGTGTCCGTCTCCGTGTCCGTCTCGGCCGTGGCGCTGCCCTCGGCCCGGTCCTCGCTCGCACCGGACTCGGAGGCGTCCGCGGCAGCGGCCTTCGCCACCGGGGCGTCCTCGGCGGAGGCCCCGGTGTCGTCCTTCTTCTCCTCGGCGGAGGCGCCCGCAGCCGATCCGGCCTCATCGGCACCAGCGACGTCCGCGGGGGCCTCGGCGGCCGGCGCCGTACCCTCCGCGGAACCCTCGCCCTCGGACTCGCCCGCCTTCTGCAGGGCGGCCGCGCGCTCGGCGATCTCGGCCATCTCACGCTTCAGGGCGACGGCGGAGAACCGCATGGTCGCCCCGCTCTCCAGGTCCCCGTTGTCGCTCTCCGGCTCGGCAGCGGCGGACGCGGCGGCCACGCCCTCCGGCCGTCCCTGCTGCGGCTGGGGCTGCTGGGCCTGCTGCGGCTCGAAGCCCTCGGGCAGCCTCGGCATCGGGACGGGGTTGCCGACCGGCGGCGCGGGCTGAACGGGCGGGGCGAAAGGCGCCCCCTGCGTCGGCGCGGGCGGAGGCGGAGGCGCGTACGGCGTTCCCTGCGGCGGAGTGCCCTGCGGAGGCGCGTACGGCGTTTCCTGCGGCGGAGTGCCCTGCGGAGGCGCGTACGGCGTTTCCTGCGGCGGGGTGCCCTGCGGCGGGACGTACGGCGTTTCCTGCGGCGGGGTGCCCTGCGGCGGGACGTACGGCGTTCCCTGCGGCGGGGTGCCCTGCGGCGGGACGTACGGAGTCCCCTGCGGCTGGTTGAACGGAGTGCCCTGCGGAGGAGTCCCCTGCGCTGGGAAGTACGGAGGCGCCTGCGGTGGAGCGAACGGCGTCCCCTGCGGCGGCGTACCGACCGGCTGAGGCGCCGGCGGCGGAGTCGGTCCCGGCACCGGCCCCGGAACCGGCATGCCCGACGGGAACGGCGGCAGCCCGGAGACGGCGCCCGAATCGCCCGGGGCGCCGGGGCCGTTCGGCCCGGGGAAGCCACCCGTGCCGGCCGAGCCCCCGGCCGAGCCGGCGGAGCCCGCCGTGCCGGACGCGTTCTGCGTGTACCAGGCGGGGGGAGCGTAGTCGATGGTGAACTCGCCGGTGGTCTCTGCGGCCTCCGCGTCGGGCTGGTCATCGCCGGGTGTGGCCCAGCCCCCGCGCGTCCCGTCCCGATCGCTGCTCACAGTTCCTCCTGGTGTGGTCGAGCACCCTCATGCCGTGCCGGGGCGACCATGTCGTGTCGTACGAGTCGTCCGTAGTCGTTCGGGGCAGTCCGATCCACCGGCCCTCCCCCCTGGGACACCGACGCCCGCTCCACGGGTGTGTCATCGCGCCCGCTCCCAGCCTAATCACCACGAGCCACACCTCGGCAGGCCCGCCCGCCTCTCAGCACGCGCCCACCAGGTCACAGAGCGCGGGAAATCGCCCCGCCTGCTGCCCGTATGACAGGAGAGAAGCGGGAGCAAACGGAAAAGACGCGACGAACAGGGAACGCTGAGACGGTGAACAAACCGGACGGACAAGGTCCGTTCAGTCCATCCGGCGCGGTGTGCCCAGCAATCCGGTCTCGGCGTCGGTGGGTTGCGTCAGCACGTACTGCCGATCACGGTCGGTGCACCACAGGGTGACGCCGTCGGGCAGCGCCGGAAGCGACTCCACCTCGGTCCGCGACAGCCCCATGGTGCGCCCCAGTTCGGCGGCCTCGTCCGGCGAGACCCGCTGGATGCCGGCGAGCCGTGCCTGCCGCAGCAGCCGGGGCGCGACCGGACTGAGATACGGCAGCAGGGTCAGCACCGACTGCCAGGGCCCGGACACCACCCGGCCGCGCGGGGGCCGCATTCCGCAGTCCCGCACCACCAGCACCGGCGTACCGGCCGAGGCGCCCTGCGGGGGCACCCGCCCGACCTCGTACACGGACAGGCCGTTCTGTCCGCCGCCCATGGCGTGCACCATCTGCATCCAGGCCTGCGGCCGGCCGGTCTCCACGGCCACCCGCGCGCCGGTGGCCGCCGAGCGCAACGCCAGCACCTGCGCGGTCCACAGACCACCGATGAGCACGACGTCGTACGGGGTGGGCCGGTTGATACCCAGTACGGCCGGCTGCCCCTCGGCGTCCACCCCGGCCACCACGCCGTCGTCACCGATCGGCAGGGCGAGGGCGTCCAGTTGCGGCGCGGGCAGCGAGTGGCGTCCGTGCCGGGGCCCGATCAGGCCTAGGCCGTGCCGGAGCCGCTCGCCCACGCCGCGCAGTCCGGAGGAGGTTCCCGCCTCCCGTGTGTCCCGGGCCGCGGACGTCGTCGGAATCGTCGTCACCGCGCACCTCCGAGAGGCAGTGTGGCCAGCATGCCGGGCAGTTGCTCACGGTCGAGGCGGGCCAGGCCGGCGCCGTCCTGGCGGGCCGCGGCCTCCAACGCGCGCCGTGCCGCCACGAGTTCGTCGTCGCTGCGCCCGGTCACCCGCAGGTGCCCGCACAGGGACACCTCCTGCCGGTCCCCGCGCGCGAGGGTGAGGCTGAAGGTGGTGGCGAGCGCCGGCACCGCCGTGACCCGGGCGACGAACTGCGGCAGCGACTCGCCCCGGCCGCCGCCCAGTTGCGGCCAGCGCCGCACCCAGTACGTCGTGTGCCGCCGGTTGTCGCAGCGCCAGCTGCGCCCGGACTCCTCCGTCCGCCGCTCACGTGTCTCGCTTCGCCCCGCCTCCGCGGTGACCAGCGGGTTGGCGCAGGCCGAGGTGGCGAGCGCGGCGATCAGCTCCTCCTCGTCGAGCACCCGTGCCCTGAAGCCCGCCCCGGTCAGCCGGCTCGCCAGATGGTCCGCGGTCCGCACGACGCACTTCTGCGCCCCGAGCAGCCCGCCCCCGCGCGCGGCCACGGCCTCCGCGCACGCCTCGGGGTCGAGCTTCAGCGCGATCCAGGTGATACGCACGGCGGGGGCGCCCGTCTGCTCCTGCAGCGGGAGGTAGTTGGCCACCGCCACCGACTGCTGGGGCAGGTGCAGCGCGGGCGCCGGCTGGGTGTGCAGCACGATCTGGGCCGACTCCAGCCGGATCCCGTCCACCTCCAGCGCGTCCCGCACCAGGCCCAGGGGCAGGGGCTGCCGGGTCCGCTCGGCCCGCAGCGCGGTCGCGTCGGCCTCCACCTGGAGCACGGCCGTGACGAACGTGCCGTCCCCGACGATGCCGACCGGACGCCGGTCCCGGGAGCCGTAGGAGTAGGTGCGCAGGGCGGGTTCGCACTCCACCGCAGGGACCAGACCGGGCTCCGTGCCCGGCGGTATCGCCGTGCCGGCCGCCCGCTTCTGCCGCGCCCGCAACTCCCGTGCCGTGCCGAGCCATTCCGGCAGGGACCGGCCCCGCCGCCGTACGAAGGCCAGCAGGACCAGCACCACCGCGACGACCGCGGCCGGCACCAGCGCGGCCATCCCGGACAGCCAGCCGACGAGCAGGACGGCGGCCGCCAGCTCCACCAGCACGAGCCGTTGCAAACGGAACGAACCGGCCTGACCCGGCCGGCCCCTGAGGCCCAGCGTGACCGGCTGCCGCGCCGCGTCGCCCCGATCGGACGCCCCGCCCGGCGCCGGCGCGGACCCGGTCCCGGGACCTCGAGCCGCCGACCGGCCGCGCGTACGCGTCCGCGTCCCGGAAGCCATCACTCCATCCCCCCGTTTTGCTCACAACTCGCTGGAACCAGGCCACTGAACAAGGCCCTTGAGGGCCCAGGTACCCTACCCGCTCCACGAGACCCGCTCCGTACCAGGCATAGTAGGGGCCGGGTCCGACAACGGAGGGCGGGGGAGCGTGGTCCCCCGGGCGAACTCCGGGTGAGACACGGGGAGAAACAGGCACAGATGGCATCTCGGCGGGACCAACTCAACGCCTACACCTTCGCGAAGCGCCGCATGCTCGCGTCGTTCGTGCAGTCGTCACCGGATGCCTCGGACGAGGGCGCGCCCCGGCCGCTGCGCGCGATCCTGCCCGGCGGCATCGTCGGTGTGGTCGTCCTCGCGGCCTTCGGCGCCTGGGGCATGTTCAAGCCGACGGCCCCGCAGGGCTGGGACGCGCCGGGGCAGAAGGTGATCATCGCCAGCAAGTCCACCACCCGGTACGTGGTGCTGAAGACCGACGGCAAGCCGCAGCTCCACCCGGTCCTGAACATGGCCTCCGCCAAGCTGGTCCTCTCCAACCAGGGCGACGTCGAGGTCGTCACCGTCGACGAGTCGATCCTCGACAGCGGCAGGATCCCGCACGGCGTCACCATCGGCATCCCCTACGCCCCCGACCGGCTGCCCTCCGACCAGGAGGCGGGCGCCGCCAAGCGCTGGGCCGTCTGCGAACGCCCGAGCGGCAGCGGCAGCTCCATCCAGAAGGCCGCGTTCGTCCTCGCCAAGCGGGACATGGGCAAGACGGAGGACGCCAGCGAGAAGCTGCAGGGCGGCGAACTCCTCTACGTCGCCACGCCGGACAAGAAGCAGTACGTCGTCGACGCGCAGGGCCAGGCCTACCAGGTGGACGCGACCGACACCCTCCTGCTGCAGACCCTCGTGGGCCCCAACCGCGAGCCCCAGCAGGTCACCAGGGAGTGGATCGACACCCTGCACCAGGGCGACCGGATCGTCTTCCCGTCGATCGTCGGCACAGCCGGTACCCCGGCGAACGCACCCGGCCAGCTGGACGCCCAGGCCAATCGCGTCGGCATGGTCCTGCGGGCACCGGTCAACGGCACCGAGCACTACTACGTGGTGCTGCCCGGCCGGGTCGCCCCCGTCTCCGACTTCGTCGCCCAGCTGCTCCTGGCCAGCAAGGACCTCGTGCGGCTCGGCCAGGCCGGGCACCCGCAGGAGGTCAGCGCGGGCGCCATCGAGCCGGGCAAGCCCTTCGCCGCCACGTACCGGTGGCCCACCGAGAAGCCCGGCGCGGTCAACGAAGCCTCCACCGCCACCGGCAGCCGCAACACGGTCTGCAACGTCCTGGAGCACGTCGACGGCCACAACGGCGCCACGACCCTGAGCACCTGGGCGGGCACCGACTTCCCCGCGGTCCTGGCCACCGGGTCCTCCAGCGCGTACGTCACCGCCGGCTCGGGCCAGCTCTACCGCCAGTTCCAGGGCAGCGAGACCCAGGCCGGACCGGTGTTCCTGGTCACCGACACCGGACTGCGCTACGCCCTGCAGTCCAACGACGACAGCGCCACCGACGACAAGGGCATCGGCATCACGCCCCAGCAGCGCAAGCAGCTCCAGCAGGAGGCCAAGCTGGCGCAGACCCTCCTCGGCTACGCCAACGTCAACCCGACCCCCATCCCCGCGGTCTGGTCCGAGTTCCTGCCGACGGGCCCCCGGCTGTCGACGGCCGCGGCCCGCCAGCCGCAGGGTTCGTGAGGGGAGCCCCGATGCCGTCGACACTGCGCACCCGCACGATCCTGGCGACGGCCGCCGCCACGCTGCCGGCCACCCTGCTGACCGCACCGGCCGCCGCCGCGGACTCCGGCTCCGACCAGTGCACGTTCTCCACGACGAACCACAAGTACGCCGGCACGCCCTGGGCCCTGCAACGGGTCAACCTCGACGAGCTGTGGAGCCGGTCCAAGGGCAGGAACGTGAGGGTCGCCGTCATCGACACCGGCGTCGACACGTCCAACCCGCAGCTCACCCAGGCGGTCGAAGCGCCCCTGGCGGTGAACTACCTGCCCCCCAAGGACGGCAAGGGCCAGCCGGTCGACGGCGCCAAGTCCAAGGGCACGACCGACACGGTGGGCCACGGCACGCGCGTGGCCGGCATCATCGCCGCCCGCCCCATGAAGGGCACGGGCTTCGTGGGCCTCGCGCCCGAGGCGACGATCGTCCCCGTCAAGCAGAACGACGCGGACGGCCACGGCACGGCCGTCACCCTCGCCCGGGCGATCCGTTACGCGATCAAGGTCAAGGCGCAGGTCATCAACATCTCCCAGGACACGGCGAACGCCGTGGAACCGGCCCAGGACCTGCACGACGCGATCGACGAGGCGCTCGCGAACAAGATCGTGGTGGTCGCCTCGGCGGGCAACGACGGCCTGGACGGCAACGTCAAGCCGACGTACCCCGCCTCCTACGACGGAGTCCTCGCCGTCGCCGCCTCCGACCGCAACAACGAACGCGCCGCCTTCTCCCAGTCCGGCGACTGGGTCGGCGTGGCCGCGCCAGGCGTCGACATGATCTCCACCGTCCCCAAGGGCGGCCACTGCTCCGACAACGGCACGAGTTTCTCCGCGCCGTACGTGGCCGGCGTGGCCGCACTGATCAAGTCCAAGCATCCCGACTGGACGCCCAAGGAGGTCGTCGCCCAGATCGAGCAGACGGCGGAACGCACCATCGCCGGACACGACCGCCTGGTCGGCTGGGGCGTGGTGGACCCGGTCCGCGCCCTCACGGAGGACGATCACCCGATCGAGTCCCCCCATCCCGACGCTGGCCTCACCCACGTGCAGGCCCCCACCCCCGCCAAACTCACGCTCGGCGAGACCCCGCAGGAACGCACGGCCCGCATCGCCACGTACGTGGCGGTCGGTGCGGCGGTACTGGTGGCGGGCCTGAGCGGCGGAGCGGTGGCGCTGCGAGACGCCCGCCGCCGGCGCCGCGCCCTGGAGGGCCGCGCCTGAGGTCCCACGTGCCGGTGGACGACGACGGCGCTCGCGATCGGGCCCGCACGGTTCGGCAAGACCGGTCCCGCTTCTTCAGGACGAGGTTTCGTGATCGCAAAGTTCTGGTAGCGAAGACGCCGAACCTCCGGTTCGCGCACGGGATGTGAATCTTCTGCGCACTTGCCGGGCTGCCTCTGTCTTCATTGACCGTCTTGTCGGTCTCGGGTGGTCCGCAGTCGGTCACTTCGGGACACCATTGCAACTGAACTGCAGCAGAGTTCAGTTGGCCGCGATTTACACAGTGACTACAGTGGTCAGGGATGGATCCGGGGGTGTGGTTGCCCGCTGCCCCGGTCTGTTGAGAGCTGAACAAACGGGGAAACGGGGAAGGGGTCGCGGTGGGTGACGGTGGCGGCTCGAGTCTGAGGCGCGGTCTCGACGCGCTGTCCAAGTTCAAGGGCGAAGTGGACAAGGCTCTGAATGCCTTCGAGAGGTCTCCGGGTAGTTCGTCCAAGCTTGCGGATCACGCGCTCAGTCGTGCCTCGTTCGGCGGTAGCCAGATTCCGTTCGGCGAGGCGGACGACCTGCACTCGCAGTACGAACATGTCCACGAGCGCCTCGTCTACCTGTCGAAGACCCTGAATCTGCAGATCGAGGCCCTGACGTGTGCCGCGCATGCGGCGGATGTCACGTACGACGGCTCCGAGGACGAAGCGAGGCGTCGTTTCTGGGAGATCAAGACGCAGCTTGACGAGGAGTATCAGAAGTCGCCGAACAAGCAGGATCCGGCGCCCAAGAACGACCAGCAGCAGGACGAGACGCCGCAGAAGGACACGCGGCAGCACACCGACCAGAAGTCTTCGGGGGTGAGTTCCAGTTGAGCGACAACTGGCAGCAGGAGCCCCAGTACAAGAGTGGCGAGCAAGCTTCGAACGCAGAGGCCCTCATGGCCAACGTGGTCGGCGGCGTGAAGAACATGCTCAGGGGCACGCCGTTCGGCTCGACCCAGTTCGATGATCGTGACCTCAACGACATGATCGACCTGGTCGAGCACGCCAACCCCGAGCACCTGGAGATGGCGGGCAAGGCCCTGTGGGACGCCCGCGACGCCATCCGTACGGCCGCGGACACCCTGCACAAGCACATCGCCAATCTCGACTGGGAGGGCGAGGGGGCCACACAGTTCCACACCTGGACCCAGTCCCTCTTCAAATTCACCACGCAGTTCGAGACCTACGCGCACACCGCCGGTACGGAGATCACCACCGCCGCCACGGGGCTGGCCTCCGTGCGCAAGTCCATGCCGCCCCGGGACACCCGCCCCGTCGGAGAGCAGAAGCGGCCCTGGACGCTGCCCAAGGCCAAGCAGGGCGAGCACGACGCGGACTACGTGCTCGCCAAGAAGGTCGAGAAGGACCGTCAGGATGCCATCAACCAGATGGTCCGGCTGGGGTCGTTCTACTCGGTGGCCGCGGGAGGGCTGAAGCAGAACTCCGAGCCGGGGGCGATCGAGGCGATTCCCAATGTCGGGGTGCCCAAGGTCTGGTCCCCGGTCGAAGGACAACGGCGCGTGCACAGCCCCGATTCATCGACGCCCACAGCTGCGGTCCGGCACCGTGTCGTGGCGGAAGCCCACGACACGGCGCCGGTGAACCACGGAACAGAGACTGGCGGGGGCGTACCGCCTCTCAAGGAAGTTCACGCGCCCAGCAGCCACCCGGGCCATGACGTCGGCACGGAAATCAACACCGTGGGCACACTGCCTCCTCCGGCGCACACCACACAGCCGGGACCTTCCGTGCCCACGCTGCCGTCCACCGGCGGCGGAATTCCCACGCCTCCGACGACCACCGGACCGATGGTCCCTCCGATCGCGCCGACCATGGGACGCACCACGAGCTACGGGCCAGGCGGTCGGCTTCCGATTTCCGCGCAGGGCCGCACCGGCCCCACGGGCACCGCTCGGGGCCAAATGCCGCAGGAGTCCGAGGAGCAGGTGGGTCGCTCCGTCACCGGTGGCCGGGTGCCGCAGGGGCCGATAGGGCAGGCGGGTCGCGCCATAGGGCGTACGACGATGCCGGCCGGTGAGTCGGCTGTGCGCGGGACCACCCAGCAGGCCGGACGCTCCCCGCTGGGGCGCGGCGTCACCGGTGGAACGCCGAGGATGGCCAATGCGTCTGGTGAGCGGACCGGAGCGACTGGCCCCATTGGGGCGGCACGCAACGGCGTCGTGGGCGGCAAGCCTGTCACAGGCCGTACGCCGGGAGCGGCGTCCAATTCCCGAGTCGCGCGCGGCACCGTCGTCGGCGCCGAAGAGCCGGTCTCCTCGACGCAGCCGAAGGGTGCTCTCGGGCAGCGAGGAGTCGTCGGCACGCCTGCCGCGAAGGCGGACACCGACACAGGCCGGTCGGCGTTGCGTTCGGCGGGCAACCCGGAGGGTGTGGTCGGTGCGCCCCGGAATGCCGCCGGCTCAACCCCCGAAAGTTCCGAGGCCGGCGCCCGTGGCGCGGGGCTCGGTCGAGGCGCGGTCGGCAACCGCCGGAACGCGAAGGGTGAGACCGATCGCGACGGCGTGCCTGCTGCGAAGCAACAGCACCGTCCGTCGAAGAAGCAGCGGCGTGACGCGCCACAGAAGCGTGACTGAACACAAGCGAGGACGTACACAGGCATGAAGCCAGGGACCGGTCGACGCGGCAGAAGTATTGCCCTCCCGAGGAGGCGCAATGTGAGACGTCTGGCGGCGATGTGTTCGGCACTGGGCACATTGGTCATCGCGTCGGCCGGGCTCGCTCCCGGAGCTGCGGCAGAGGATGTTCAGCCGAGGCAGTGGTACCTGAATTCCATGGGTGCCGACGAAATGTGGAAGTACAGCACCGGTAAGGGGGTCAAGGTCGCGGTTGTCGACTCGGGTGTGAATCCGAAGACCCCGGCCCTCAAGGGGCAGGTGCTGGTCAATCAGGTGCCGAAGTCCGTTGCCTACCAGGCGACTGAGGACAATGACGGTCATGGCACGGGCATGGCCGAGATCATTGCTGGTACGGGAGTTGGTGGCAGTGTCAAGGGGTTGGCACCGGGAGCGAAAATCATCCCCTACCACATCCTGACCACAAAGGATCAGAAAGGCGACGCCAGGAAGTTCGCGAATTTCGCCGACGTGATCCGCGCCGCCGCCAACAGTGACGCCAAGATCATCAATATGTCGTTCGTCAATCCGTACCCCGACTCCGACGAGGAGGCCGCCATCAAGTATGCCGCCTCCAAGGGGAAGTTGATGTTCGCGGGCATAGGCAATGATGGTGAAAAGGGAAAGACGTCATACCCGGCCAACTATCCCTACGTCGTAGGCGTATCCGCCATCGACAAGTCCGGAACAGTGGCCAAATTCTCCACAAAAAGCAACTACGTGGACTTCGCAGCCCCCGGCGTCAGCATCCCCGGCTGGTGTGACGGCACCTTCACCAAGTACTGCGACACCGACGGCACCAGTCCCGCCACCGCCCTCGCCTCCGCCTCCGCCGCCCTCGTCTGGTCGGCTCACCCCGACTGGACGGCCAACCAGGTGCTGCGGACGCTTCTCGACACGGCGGGTCGTTCCTGGCCGAGGGACAAGCCCAGCACCTACCTCGGCTACGGCGCCATCCGCCCGCGTCGAGTGCTGATCGACAAGAACATCGATCCGGGACCGGCCGACAAGGATCCCCTCTACGCCGAGAACGGAACGGACGCGAACGAGAACGTCACGGCCACCCCGAGTCTGTCGGTCGCGCCCTCTTCCGGGGCGACGGCCGGTTCCACCGGCGGTACCACCTCCGCCGCCGCGAAGGGCTCCGGCTCCGGCGGCGACACGACCACCTGGGTGATCGTCGGCGCCGTGGCGGCCGTACTGGTCGTCGGAGGCGCCGGTTTCGCCGCGCTGCGTGCGCGTCGTAACGCCTGAGCGGTCTCCCGCATACCTGCTCACTCGCCGAGTGGGCAGCGACCCGCTTGCCGGCAGCGCTGGGCCCGACTCAGCGCCCGGCGAGGTCAGTTCACAGAGAAGGGCATCGGAATGGCGACAGGCGTCCAGAAAATCACGAAGGATCAGGTAGCCGGCCTCGAGAAGGAGCTGCTGACCCGCTTCGACCACATCAAGGGCCAGCTCGGCACGCTCCAGCACATGATCGACTCGCTCGAGGGCCACTGGAAGGGCATCGGCGCCGGCGCGTTCAACGCCAAGCAGACCGAGATCAACGAGCGCATGGTCCGGATCGGCAACATCCTCGTGAAGTTCATCGACGCGATGAACACCACGATGAAGATCAACGACAGCACCGAGGACGAGGTCCGCGCCAAGGTCCAGAGCATCGACGTCGACCTCGGCGGCTCCCACTCGGCGCTGACGAACTACTGATCCCGGCCAGACCGCACTTCTCAGCAACGGAGGATTCATGGGTGCCAACGACAGTGGCGTGACAGAGGTTCACTACGACCGTCTCGACGAGATGGCCACTCAGCTGGGCCAGCAGGCCGAGAAGCTCGAGGCCAGCCTCGAGGCCATCAAGGCCAAGGTCCAGCAGGTCTCCAGCATGTGGGAGGGCGAGGCCCACAACACGTACGTGCAGGAGCAGGCCGCCTGGGACCGCGAGGCCCGGGGTATCCACGAGGCCCTCATGGCCATCGGCCGTGCCGTGCACGCCGCCGGCGGTGACTACATGGGCGGTGACAAGAAGGCCGCCAGCTACTTCCAGTAAGTGGCCGGGAACATCGGCACGTCGCGGTAGCGGGGTGGGCACGCACGGAGGGTGCCCACCCCCGGTCGTGTCCGGGACGGACCCGGCCCAGCGGAGGAACCAGGACAGGGAATGCACGCCACAGGTGGCGCCACGGATGTGGCCGCCGGGGAGGGACCGGGCAGAGCCGCCAAGCTGCGGCGGCGAGTGGGCCCATACACGCTCGTCACCGCGCTGGACGACCCCCGTACCAAGGTCCCTGTCCCCGAGGGTCGGTAGATCGCCCGCGGCTCCGACGGACAGCACAGCCCCCACCCCAGAACGCCGAATCCGGCGGTCGCTGCGACCGCCGGATTCGCCGTGTGCACAGACCCGTTGGTGGAGGTCAGTACTCCACCTCCACCACCCCCGTCTGGACCAACGGCTTGCCCCTCTTCCGTGACACGAAGACGCCCCGCCCCGCGGGCATCGGGCGCGGGCGGACGCCGTTGAGGATGTCGCCCTCCGCCGGGTCGCCGGCCAGGACGACGCCCTGGGCGCCGAGTTCCTTCATGCGCTGCATGAAGGGTTCGTAGGAGGCGCGGCCCGCGCCGGCGGAGGAGCGGGCGATGACGAAGCGGACGCCGACGTCGCGGGCGAAGGGCAGCATCTCCGTGAGGCCGCTGAGCGGGTTGCCGCTGGAGGTGGAGACGAGGTCGTAGTCGTCGATCACGACGTAGACCTGCGGGCCCCGCCACCAGCTGCGGTCCCGCAGCTGCTGCGGGGTGACGTCGGCGGTAGGGGTGCGGCGCTGCATGAGGTCGGCCAGGGCCGTCATGTGGTGGTCCATCTGGCTGGACATCGGGATGTACTCGGCCAGGTGGGACGCGGGCGTGACGTCCAGCAGGGAGCGGCGGTTGTCGACGACGAAGAACTTCGCCTCGTCGCCGCCGTACCGCAGCGACAGCTGCTTGATGATCAGCCGCAGCAGGTTGGACTTGCCGGACTCGCTCTCGCCGAAGACGAGGAAGAACGGGTCCTGTTCGAAGTCCAGGAACACCGGCTCCAGGTTCTCCTCGTCCAGTCCGAAGGCGATACCGCGCTGCGGGAGGCGGTCGCCGGGCGGCAGCTCGACCGCCTCCAGCCGGCGCGGCAGCAGCCGTACCTTGGGGGCGCCCGGCGCCTGCCAGTGGCGGCCGACCTCGGTGGTCAGCGCCGCCGTGGCCTCGGCGAGGTCGGTGTCGGAGGTCAGGCCGTCGATGCGCGGAACCGCCCCCATGAAGTGCAGCTTCTGGGGGGAGAGACCGCGGCCTGGGACGCCGGCGGGGACGTTGGCCGCCACCTTGCGGTCGATCTCCGAGTCCATGACGTCACCCAGGCGCAGTTCCAGGCGGTTCATGAGGTGGTCCTTGAGGTTGGCCCGGACCTCCATGGAGCGCGACGCCGTGATGATGACGTGGATGCCGTAGCCGAGGCCCCGGGCGGCGATGTCGAGGACCGCCGGTTCGAGGGCCTCGTAGTCGGTGCGGAAGTTGCCCCAGCCGTCGATGACGAGGAAGACGTCGCCCCAGGGCTGGTCCGTCACCGAGATCTCGCCGCGGGCACGGCGGTTGCGGTAGTCGGCGATGGACGCGATGCCCGCCGAGCGGAAGTACTCCTCGCGGCGGGTCAGCACGCCGTACACCTCGGAGACGGTGCGGCGCACGCGCTCCGGGTCGAGGCGGGAGGCGATGCCGCCCACGTGCGGCAGTCCGTCCACCGCGGCCATACCGCCGCCACCGAAGTCCAGGCCGTAGAACTGCACCTCGTGCGGGGTGTGCGTGAGCGCGAAGGAGCAGATCAACGTGCGCAGCAGCGTCGACTTGCCGGACTGGGGGCCGCCGATGATCTGCATATGGCCCGCCGCGCCGGAGAAGTCGACCATGAGCCGGTCGCGGCGCTGCTCGTACGGCTTGTCGACGAGGCCGGCCGGGACGACCAGGCGGCCCGCGCCCTCGTAGTCGGGCTGCGTCAGCCCGCGGCCCTGGACCGCCGCCAGGCCGGGCAGCAGGGCGTCCAGCGACGGCGGGCTCTCCAGCGGCGGCAGCCACACCTGGTGGGCCGCCGGGCCCTGCGCCTCCAGCCGGCGCACGATCACGTCGAGGACGGTGTCGGCCAGGGCCTCGTCCACCTCGGGCGCCGATTCGACGCGCTGCTGCGGGATGGCCGTGTAACGCACCGGCACCTCGGTGGCGGTGAACAGCACCGGACGGCGGTCCACCGGCAGCTGACCGCCGGTCAGCGCCGGGCGCTCGCCGCCCGAGCGGTAGACGCCGGAGACGTACGCCGCCTTGAAGCGGACCATCTCGTCCGTGCCGTACTTCAGGAAGCCGGAGCCGGGCACGTTCGGGAGTTCGTAGGCGTCGGGGACGCCGAGGGCGGCCCGGGACTCCGCGGCGGAGAAGGTGCGCAGACCGATCCGGTACGACAGGTAGGTCTCCAGGCCGCGCAGGCGGCCCTCCTCCAGACGCTGCGAGGCCAGCAGCAGGTGCACGCCCAGCGAACGGCCGATGCGGCCGATCTGCACGAACATCTCGATGAAGTCGGGCTTCGCGGTCAGCAGCTCGCTGAACTCGTCGATCACCAGCACGAGCGAGGGGATCGGCTGCAGGGGCGCGCCCGCCGCGCGTGCCTTCTCGTAGTCGTGGATGTTGGCGTAGTTGCCCGCGTCGCGCAGCATCTCCTGGCGGCGGTTGAGCTCACCGCGGATCGAGTCGCCCATGCGGTCGACCAGGGTGAGGTCGTCCGCGAGGTTGGTGATGACGGCCGCCACGTGCGGCATCTGCGCCATGCCGGCGAAGGTCGCGCCGCCCTTGAAGTCCGCGAGGACGAAGTTCAGGGTCTCCGAGGAGTGCGTGACCGCGAGGCCCAGCACCAGGGTGCGCAGCAGCTCCGACTTGCCGGAGCCGGTCGCGCCGACGCACAGGCCGTGCGGGCCCATGCCCTCCTGGGCGGCCTCCTTCAGGTCCAGCATGACGGGCCGGCCGTCCTCGCCGAGGCCGATCGGCACCCGCAGCCGTTCCGCGAGCGCGCGCGGCCGCCAGGTCCGCTTGGTGTCGACGGACGCCGCGTCGCCGAGGCCGAGGAGGTCGGTGAACTCCAGGTTGGCGAGGAGCGGTTCGTCGTCGTCGCCGCCGGACGCCATGCGCAGCGGCGCCAGTTGCCGGGCCAGGGCCTCCACGGACTCGTAGGAGAGGGCGTCCGGGGTGCCCTCGTAGATCTCGCCGTGCCCGGACTCCAGGCGCAGCAGACCGGGCTGTACGACGATGTTCAGATCGCCGCCCGCGGTGGTCAGTTCGCCCGGCACCACCTCGACCAGGGTGACGCCCTGCAGGCCCTCGGGGTTGGCGAGCACCGAGTCCGGCAGCAGGGACAGGTCGTCCAGGACGAGCACGATGTGCGGCTCGTCCAGAAGGGGCGCCGCGCCGGGGTGGAAGCGCGGGCGGCCGGTCAGCCGGGCGGACAGCAGGTCCTCCAGCTCGCGCGGGTCGGTGCCGATCAGCCGGCGGGTGCCCGCGCCGTCCACCGAGCCGGGCGCCTGCACGTGCGGCAGCCACTTCGCCCAGTCCCAGTGGGGCAGCGCCTCCCGGCCCGCGGCCACCGCGACGACCAGGTCCTCGGGGGAGTGCAGCGAGGCGAGCGAGCCGACCAGGGCGCGGGCCGAGGCCCGTACCGACTGCGGCTCACCGCTGAGCGTGAGGTGGGAGAAGGCGCGCAGCGACACCGCCATCGGCAGATCGCCGATGGTGTTGTGCGCGGCGACGAAACGCTGCATGGCGCCCGCCGTCAGCGGCTCCAGCTGCTCGACGGGACCCGTCTCCGGCGCGACCAGCGGGGTCGCCAGCGGCTGCGGGCCCAGTCCGATGCGCACATGCGCGAAGTCCTCGTCGCCGGGCCGCCGTTCCCACACCCGGCTGCCCTCGGCGACGAGCGCCCACAGCTGTTCGGGGGCGGGGTGCAGGTAGTACTGCGCGTCCCGCTGCGACCTCGCCGTCGCCACGGCCGCCCTGCGCGTCTGCGACAGATAGCTGAGGTAGTCGCGGCGCATGTCGGCCAGTTGGCCCTGCGAACCGCGACGGAAGCGGACCACCATCGCGATGGACATCGCCACCGTCGAGGCAATCATGATCATGCCCATGATCTTCATGAACGGCTGACCGTTCGTGAAGAAGAACACCACCGAGCCGCCCATGCCCAGCGTGGGCAGCAGCTGCATCAGCACGCTCTCCTGGTGCCCCCGCGGCAGTTCGGGCGGTGGCTGGACAACGACCTCTTCCGTGGGCACTTCGGACGGCAGCGCCCTAGGGGGGCGCTTGACGACAATCTGGCTCACCGCTCACCAATTCCCTTGCCCGACCCAGGCGTTCCGCCCGCCGCCCCGTGTCCGGCGAGCGCAGGCCGCCGCGTGATCCTACTGAGTTCACGCGGGGCGGGTGAGCGGTAGGGTGCCGGATGTTCGCGTGAGCACACGCCGAACAGGCGGGACATACCCGGGCAACCCCTTCGAAGTCGAGGCGGAAAGTCCCCGGAATCCCGGCGTACGGCACCCGTGCCACCGGGGTACGCGGTGCACCGGCACGAGACCTTCACGAAGCAGACGCACCACCACCACTGAGGGGGAGCAGCAGGTGAGCATGACGGCCGCCGCCACCGGCGGACCCGGGACGGGAGCCCCTTCCGGGTCCGGCACCGGACTCGGCTTCTGCCGGGTCACCATCGTCGCGCCGGACAGCCGTATCGACGTGGCACTGCCCGACGACGTCCCGGTCGCCGACCTCTACCCGGAGATCCTCCGGCTGTCCCAGCAGAGCCCCGAGGCGGGCGCCCCGGTCGGATACCACCTCGTCCGCACCGACGGCACCGTGCTGGACAGCGCCCGCTCCTTCGCCGCCCAGCGGATCCTCGACGGTGAACTCCTCACCCTGCGACCGTTCGCGGAGTCCCTGCCGCCGGCCGTCTTCGACGATGTCGCCGAGGCCGTCGCCTCCGCCGTGACCAGGCAGCACAAGCTGTGGAGCGGCGACCTGACCCGGGCCGCGGGCCTCGTCGGCGGCGCGGTGCTCCCCGCGCTGCTCGCGTTCGTCGCCTGGACCGCCGACCCGCGCCACGACATGCACGGCCTGGCCGGCATCCTCGCCGCCGTCACCGGCATCCTCCTGGTCGTGCTCTCCGCGGTCCGCGCCCGCGTCTACGACGACCGGGGCTCGGCCGTCGCCCTCGGCCTCGGCGCGCTCCCCAACATCGGCGTCGCGGGCAGCGGACTGCTGCCGCTGAGCGGCGGCGAGGGCATCGGACGGCTGCAGTTCCTGCTGGCGTGCGCGGCCGTCCTGGTCGCCGCCCTGATCCTCACCCTGTCCTCCCCGCACGGCGACGGCCCGTTCGTCGCCTTCGTGTTCGCCTCGGCGATCACCCTGGTCGTCGTCTTCGTCGCGACCCTCACCCACTGGTCCGCGACCGAGATGGCCGCCGTGTGCGCGCCCGTCGCCGTCGGCGCCCTCGCCTTCCTGCCCGGCATGTCGATGCGCTTCGCGCGGCTGCCGATCGGCTTCGAGAACCCCAGCAGCGGCACCCCCCGCTCCGCCTACGGCACCGAGTCCGCCGCGCAGGAGCCCGTGGACACCGAGCGCATCGAGGCGCAGGCCCGGCGCGGCCACGAACTCCTGGTCGGCCTCGTCGGCGGCTGCGCGCTGCTCGCCGTCGGCGCCGCGGCGGTGCTGGGCTTCTCCGACGACGTCTGGGCCCAGGCGCTCGCGCTGGCCACCGGAGTGGCGATGCTGATGCGCGCCGGCCTCTTCCGGTACACCGCCCAGGTCGCCCCCGTCCTGGCCGCGGGCCTCGCCGCCCTGGTCCTGCTGGGACTCGGCCTCGCCCTGAACCCGCCGCACGACGTGATGCTCAAGGCGCTCACCGGGAACCGTACCGACCTGGACATCCGCACCATCTGGCTGATCGCGGCCATCGCCGCGGCCGCGGCCGTGGTGACGGCACTGGGCCTGATCCTGCCGCGCGGCGGCCCGACCCCCTTCTGGGGCCGCTTCCTGGAGATCTGCGAGGGCTTCGTCCTGCTGACGCTGATCCCGCTGACCCTGGCGGTCTTCGACGTGTACGCGACCGCGCGGGCGATGACCAGCAAGTGAACGCACCGGGGGGCGGGACGGCCCCGCCCCGCCCCCCCCCGAC
>NZ_JBSGDB010000085.1:0-5913 GCF_053602155.1 Streptomyces sp. NPDC004561 | reverse complement strand
CCCGCGGGCTACCCCCACACCACCACCCCCCGGGGGGGCCGCGCCCACCCCCCCCCCCCCCCCGGCACACTCCTGGCGCTACTGCGCGCCGAGGCCCCCGTTGTGCGGCATGGGCCTGAGATCGAACTCCCCGTCCCGCGCACCCAGCACGAACGCCCGCCACTCCGCCTCGGTGTAGCGCAGCACGGTGTCCTGGTCGAGCGAGGACCGTATGGCGACCGCCCCGCCGGGCAGGTACGCGATCTCGACCCGCTCCTCGTGCTCCTCCGTACCCGGGGCGCAGTGCCACTCGACGCCCGAGATGTCGAGCGCGTACAGCTCGTCCCGCTCCCGCTCCTTGCGCGCCTTGATCTCCGCTTCCGACTCCGCCATCGCGCAGCGACCCCTTCCCGACATCACGTACGGTCCCGGCGCTCACCCTAGTGGCCGCCGGCCGCGCTCCAGGGGGCTTCGCCGACGGGGGGAAACCGGCCCCCCACCGCCTGGTACCCTGAGTGACGGCCGTTTGTGTACGCGCCCCCGGAGCCCATGGCTCTGGAGGCCGCGCCCAGCGGATCCCGCCTTCCGAGTCACGGAAGCTCCCCCGAGAAGCAGACCGGGGGCGCTCGGTGGGCACTCACAGACTATGAGGAGTACGCGTGTCGCTCGACGCCGCTACGAAGAAGCAGATCATCGGCGAGTTCGGTACCAAGGAGGGTGACACCGGCTCCCCCGAGGTCCAGGTCGCTCTGCTCTCCCGTCGGATCTCCGACCTGACGGAGCACCTCAAGACCCACAAGCACGACCACCACTCCCGCCGTGGCCTGCTGATCCTGGTCGGTCAGCGCCGTCGCCTGCTGCAGTACCTGGCGAAGAAGGACATCCAGCGCTTCCGTGCGCTGGTCGACCGCCTCGGCATCCGTCGCGGTGCGGCGGGCGCGAAGTAGAACGCCGTGAAGGGAGCGGTTCCCGGACTGACTCGGGGGCCGCTCCCTTTGCCGTACGTGCGGAACGTGCGGAGTGTCACTCACGCTTTGTAGTGTGGTAGCACAACGCAGTACGCACGAAACAGAACGAGGAGAAGTGCACCTCGCCGCCGCCGGTCCTCGGTAGTGGCCCCCGGGGGGAAGCGAGCCCCGGGTGCTTCGATCGAAGACCGGCCCGCACCAGACGGCGCGCTTCTCCACCACCGTCCCCCTGCCACACGGGCAGCCCCGGGACGAAGACGAGGAGAAAACGCTAGTGGAGAACGAGACCCACTACGCCGAGGCCGTCATCGACAACGGCGCATTCGGCACCCGCACGATCCGCTTCGAGACGGGCCGCCTGGCCAAGCAGGCCGCCGGCTCCGCCGTGGCGTACCTGGACGACGACACCATGGTGCTGTCGGCCACCACCGCCTCCAAGAACCCCAAGGACCAGCTCGACTTCTTCCCCCTGACGGTGGACGTCGAGGAGCGGATGTACGCCGCCGGCAAGATCCCCGGCAGCTTCTTCCGCCGTGAGGGCCGTCCCTCCGAGGACGCGATCCTCACCTGCCGCCTGATCGACCGCCCGCTGCGCCCGTCCTTCCGGAAGGGCCTGCGCAACGAGATCCAGGTCGTCTGCACCATCATGGCGCTCAACCCCGACCACCTGTACGACGTCGTCGCGATCAACGCCGCGTCCGCGTCCACGCAGCTGGCCGGCCTGCCCTTCTCCGGCCCGATCGGCGGCGTCCGCGTCGCGCTGATCCGCGGTCAGTGGGTCGCCTTCCCGACGCACACCGAGCTCGAGGACGCCGTCTTCGACATGGTCGTCGCGGGCCGCGTCCTGGAGGACGGCGACGTCGCGATCATGATGGTCGAGGCCGAGGCCACCGACAGGACCATCAAGCTGGTCGAGGGCGGCGCCGAGGCGCCGACCGAGGAGGTCGTCGCCGCCGGTCTGGACGCCGCCAAGCCCTTCATCAAGGTCCTGTGCCGCGCCCAGGCCGACCTCGCCGCCAAGGCCGCCAAGCCGACCGGCGAGTTCCCGATCTTCCTGGACTACCAGGACGACGTCCTCGAGGCCCTGACCGCCGCGGTCAAGCCCGAGCTGGCCCAGGCGCTCACCATCGCCGGCAAGCAGGAGCGCGAGGCCGAGCTGGACCGCGTCAAGGGTCTGGCCGCCGAGAAGCTCCTGCCGGAGTTCGAGGGCCGCGAGAAGGAGATCTCCGCCGCGTACCGCTCCCTGACCAAGACCCTGGTCCGCGAGCGCGTCATCAAGGAGAAGAAGCGCATCGACGGCCGCGGTGTCACCGACATCCGCACCCTGGCCGCCGAGGTCGAGGCCATCCCGCGGGTGCACGGCTCCGCGCTGTTCGAGCGTGGCGAGACCCAGATCCTGGGCGTCACCACCCTCAACATGCTCCGTATGGAGCAGCAGCTGGACACCCTCTCCCCGGTGACCCGCAAGCGCTACATGCACAACTACAACTTCCCGCCGTACTCCACCGGTGAGACCGGCCGCGTCGGCTCCCCGAAGCGCCGCGAGATCGGCCACGGCGCCCTCGCCGAGCGCGCGCTCGTGCCGGTGCTGCCCACGCGCGAGGAGTTCCCCTACGCGATCCGCCAGGTGTCCGAGGCCCTCGGCTCCAACGGTTCGACGTCCATGGGCTCGGTCTGCGCCTCCACCATGTCGCTGCTGAACGCCGGTGTGCCGCTGAAGGCCCCCGTCGCCGGTATCGCCATGGGCCTGATCTCCCAGGAGATCGAGGGCGAGACGCACTACGTCAGCCTCACCGACATCCTCGGTGCCGAGGACGCCTTCGGCGACATGGACTTCAAGGTCGCCGGCACGAAGGACTTCGTGACCGCCCTCCAGCTCGACACCAAGCTGGACGGCATCCCGGCCTCCGTCCTGGCCGCGGCCCTCAAGCAGGCCCGCGACGCCCGCATGCACATCCTCGACGTCATGATGGAGGCCATCGACCGGCCCGACGAGATGAGCCCGCACGCCCCGCGGATCATCACCGTCAAGATCCCGGTGGACAAGATCGGTGAGGTCATCGGCCCCAAGGGCAAGATGATCAACCAGATCCAGGAGGACACGGGCGCCGAGATCACCATCGAGGACGACGGCACGATCTACATCGGTGCCGCCGACGGCCCCTCCGCCGAGGCCGCCCGCGCCACGATCAACGGCATCGCCAACCCGACGATGCCCGAGGTCGGCGAGCGCTACCTCGGTACGGTCGTCAAGACGACCACCTTCGGTGCGTTCGTCTCCCTGCTGCCCGGCAAGGACGGTCTGCTGCACATCTCGCAGATCCGCAAGCTCGCCGGCGGCAAGCGCGTGGAGAACGTCGAGGACGTCCTCGGCGTGGGCCAGAAGGTCCAGGTCGAGATCGCCGAGATCGACTCCCGCGGCAAGCTCTCCCTCGTTCCGGTGATCGAGGGCGAGGAAGGCAACGACGAGGCGAAGGACGACGCCGAGCAGTGACGTCCCGTAGTTCCAAGGTGACGGCCCGCCCCTCCTCGGAGGCGCGGGCCGTCGCCCGTACCCAAACGCTCATCAAGGGCACAGGCGGCATCGGCACCGTCCGCAGGACCACCCTCCCCGGTGGCCTGCGCATCGTCACCGAGACCCTGCCCTCCGTCCGCTCCGCGACCTTCGGTATCTGGGCGCACGTCGGCTCCCGCGACGAGACCCCGGCCCTGAACGGCGCCACGCACTACCTGGAGCACCTGCTCTTCAAGGGCACCGCCCGGCGCAGCGCGCTGGACATCTCCGCCGCCATCGACGCGGTCGGCGGCGAGATGAACGCGTTCACGGCGAAGGAGTACACGTGCTACTACGCGCGCGTGCTCGACACCGACCTGCCGCTCGCCATCGACGTCGTCTGCGACATGCTGACCGGCTCGCTGATCGTCGAGGAGGACGTCGACGTCGAGCGCGGCGCGATCCTCGAAGAGATCGCGATGACCGAGGACGACCCGGGCGACTGTGTGCACGACCTGTTCGCGCACACCATGTTCGGGAACAACGCCCTCGGCCGCCCCGTCCTCGGCACGGTCGACACGGTCAACGCCCTCACCGCCGACCGCATCCGCCGCTTCTACCGGAAGCACTACGACCCGACCCACCTCGTGGTCGCCTGCGCCGGCAACATCGACCACAACAAGGTCGTACGACAGGTCCGCGCGGCCTTCGAGAAGGCGGGCGCCCTCAAGGACGCGGAAGCGCGGCCCATCGCCCCGCGCGACGGCAGCCGTACGATCCGCACCTCCGGCAAGGTCGAACTGCTCGGGCGCAAGACCGAGCAGGCACACGTCGTCCTCGGCATGCCGGGCCTCGGCCGCACCGACGACCGCCGCTGGGCCATGGGCGTGCTCAACACGGCCCTCGGCGGCGGCATGTCCTCCCGGCTCTTCCAGGAGGTCCGGGAGAAGCGCGGCCTCGCCTACAGCGTGTACTCGTACACCTCGGGCTTCGCCGACTGCGGCCTGTTCGGCGTCTACGCCGGCTGCCGCCCGAGCCAGGTGCACGACGTGCTGAGGATCTGCCGCGACGAGCTCGACCACGTCGCCGCCAACGGTCTCTCCGACGACGAGATAGGCCGCGCCATCGGCCAGCTCCAGGGCTCCACCGTCCTGGGTCTGGAGGACACCGGCGCGCTGATGAACCGTATCGGCAAGAGTGAGCTCTGCTGGGGCGAGCAGATGTCCGTCGACGACATGCTGGCCCGGATAGCCGCGGTGACCCCGGACGAGGTCCGGTCGGTCGCCCGCGACATCCTGGGACAGCGCCCGTCGCTGTCGGTCATCGGCCCGCTCAAGGACAGACAGGCCGCGCGGCTGCACGATGCCGTGGCCTGACTCCCTCCGTCGGATTCCGTAAGTCGGTAAGGAAGCAAAAGATGAGCAAGCTGCGCGTGGCGGTCCTCGGAGCCAGGGGCCGGATCGGGTCCGAGGCGGTCAAGGCCGTCGAGGCCGCCGAGGACATGGAACTGGTCGCCGCCCTCGGCCGGGGCGACAAGCTGGAGACGCTGGCGGAGACCGGCGCCCAGGTCGCCGTCGAACTGACCACCCCCGCCTCGGTCATGGGCAACCTCGACTTCTGCGTGCGCCACGGCATCCACGCGGTCGTCGGCACGACCGGCTGGACCGACGAGCGCCTCGCGCAGCTGAAGGGCTGGCTCGCCCAGTCCCCGCGGACCGGCGTGCTCATCGCCCCGAACTTCTCCATCGGGGCCGTGCTGACCATGAAGTTCGCGCAGCTCGCCGCGCCCTACTTCGAGTCCGTCGAGGTCGTCGAGCTGCACCACCCCAACAAGGTGGACGCCCCGAGCGGTACGGCCACGCGCACGGCGCAGCTCATCGCACAGGCCCGCCGGGCGGCCGGCAGCGCTCCGGCGCCCGACGCCACGGTCACCGTCCTGGACGGTGCCCGCGGCGCCGACGTCGACGGCGTCCCGGTCCACGCCGTCCGCCTGCGCGGCCTCCTGGCCCACCAGGAGGTGCTGCTCGGCGGCGAGGGCGAGACCCTCACCATCCGCCACGACTCCCTGCACCACAGCAGCTTCATGCCGGGCATCCTGCTCGGCGCCCGCCGCGTGGTGACCACTCCCGGGCTGACCTTCGGCCTGGAGCACTTCCTCGATGTGAGCTGAGACAGTCCCCTGATGCGCGCGAAGATCACCTACCTCGTCACGGCCGCCGTCCTGGTCTTCTACTTCGTCCTGGTCGGCAGCCGCGGCGTGATGCTCATCCAGTCCGGCACGGCAGTCACCGTCACCTTCGGGATCGCGGTGCTGATCCTGCCGGTCATCGGGCTGTGGTTCCTGTGGAAGAACACCCAGTTCGTCCGCCGGGCCAACCAGCTCGCCGCCGAGCTCGACGCCGAGGGCGGACTGCCCGTGGACGAGCTGAAGCGCACCCCCGGCGGCCGGATCGACCGCCCTGGTGGCCCCGC
>NZ_JBSGDB010000084.1:0-23973 GCF_053602155.1 Streptomyces sp. NPDC004561 | reverse complement strand
GTGGGCGCGCAGCTCGGCGGCGAAGTCGAGGATGCCCGCGACCACCGCGTCGGGGCCGCGCTCGCGGCCGGTGGCCCGGCGGGCGCGGTGCAGCAGGGCGCCGTCGTCGCCGACGAGGGCGGCCTTCATCCCGGTACCGCCCACGTCCAGGGCGATGACATGTCTCACGGGGGACAGTGTGGCCCGCACACCCGGGAGAGGTCTAGTCCACTCACGTGGTGTAGACCTTATGGGTCCATATATCGAACGGTCAGACGGCAGGGTTGGGGCTTTGACGGTGCGTCGGGGTACGGCAGGAGCGATCGCGGTGGTGTCCGCACTGGGCATGACGGCGGTACTGGGCGGCTGCGGGAGTACGGGCTCCTCCGACGTGACCCTCAGACTCGTCGCGGCCGACTACGGCGACTCGGCCGCCAACAGCTCCAAGAAGTACTGGGACTCCCTGGTCAAGGAGTACGAGGCGAAGCACCCCGGGGTGAAGGTCGACGTCAGCGTCTACTCCTGGAACGACGTCGACCGCAAGGTCAAGGAGATGGTCGACGCCGGGCACGCCCCCGACATGGCGCAGATCGGCGCCTACGCCGACTACGCGGCCGCGGGCAAGCTCTATCCGGCCTCGGACCTGATCTCCATCCGCACCCAGGCCGACCTCCTCTCCCCGCTCGCCTCCGCGGGCCAGTGGAACCACACGCAGTACGGCATCCCCTTCGCCGCCTCCACGCGCGTGCTCTTCTACAACAAGACCCTGTTCGCCAAGGCCGGCATCGCCCCGCCCACCACCTGGGACGAGCTGGCCGCCGACGCCAGGGCGCTCAAGGCCAAGGGCGTGAAGTACCCCTACGCGCTGCCGCTCGGCCCCGAGGAGGCCCAGGCCGAGACCATGCAGTGGCTGCTGAGCGGCGACAACGGTGGCACCGGCTACACCGACGACGTCGGCACCTACACGATCGACTCCGCGCAGAACGTCCAGACCTTCACCTGGCTCAGGGACCAGCTGGTCGGCAAGGGCCTGACCGGCCCCGTCGAGCCCGGCAAGCTCAACCGCGCGGACGCCTTCGCGGACTTCGCCGACGGCCAGGTCGGCATGCTCAACGGGCACCCCACGCTGATCCAGCAGGCCGAGAAGAAGGGCGTGGACTTCGGCATGGTGCCCATGCCGGGCCGCACCGGAAAGGCCAGGGCCTCGATGGGCGTCGCCGACTGGATGATGGCCTTCAAGCAGAACGGCCACGCCGAGCAGACCGGCGACTTCCTCAATTTCGTCTACAACGAGAAGAACGTCCTCGACTTCTCCCGCGAGTACGGCCTGCTCCCGGTGACCGGCTCCGCGTCCGACACGATGAGCGCGTCGGACGCGGCCCCCGACAAGGCCCTGCACCCCTTCCTGGACCAGCTGCCCACCTCCGAGCTGTACCCCGTCGGCAAGACCTCCTGGGCGTCGGTCAGCGCGGCCGTGAAGAAGGACATCGGCCAGGCCGTCGCCCCCGGCGGCAGCCCGTCCGGCGTCCTGACCAGCCTGGAGGCGAGCGCCACGGCCGTCGACAGCAGCAACGCCGGCTGAGCCGGTTGTCGGTGCCCGGCGCTACGGTGGCGGGCATGGAACTGGGCAGCCGCGAGAAGGCGATCCTCCAGCTGGAGCGCCGGGGCTTCACCGGCCCCGGCGCCAAGGAGCGGGCGATACGCGAGGAGCTGGGCCTGGCCCCGGTCCGCTACTACCAGCTCCTCAACGCCCTGCTGGACGACGAGCGGGCGCTGGCGCACGACCCGGTGACGGTGAACCGCCTGCGCCGGGTCCGCGAGGCACGGCGCTCCGAGCGATGAGGAGTGAGGGCGGCCCCGCGCGGATAGTGTCGCCGTATGGGCACCCATACGACGGACACAACGGACCCGACCGACCCGCCGGGCCCCCTGCCGACCCCCACCACCCGGGCCGGCCGCGAGGGGCTCGCCGCGCTGCTCGCGAGGCCCCGCACCGCGGTGGTCGGTCTCGACTTCGACGGCACGCTCGCCCCGATCGTCGCCGACCCCGAGCAGGCCCGAGCCCACCCCGGGGCCGTCCCCGCGCTCGCCGCGCTCGCCCCGAAGGTGGCCTCCGTCGGAGTGATCACCGGCCGGCCCGCCGGCGTGGCGGTCCGCCACGGCGGCTTCGCGGGCGTCGCCGGCCTGGAGCACCTGACCGTCCTCGGCCACTACGGCGCCGAACGCTGGGACGCGGTCACCGGCACCGTCACCGCGCCCGCCCCGCACCCCGGCGTCGCCGCGGTCCGCGCGGAGCTGCCCGGCGTCCTCGACCGGGTCGGCGCCTGGCAGGGCACCTGGATCGAGGAGAAGGGCCGGGCGGTCGCGGTGCACACCCGCCGCGCTGAGGACCCGCAGGCCGCCTTCGAGGCCCTGCGCGGCCCGCTCACCGACCTCGCCACCCGGCACGGCCTGATCGTCGAACCCGGCCGCATGGTCCTCGAACTCCGCCCGCCGGGCATGGACAAGGGGGTCGCCCTCCTCGACCACGTCCGCGCCACCGGCGCCGAGTCCGTCCTCTACGCCGGTGACGACCTCGGCGACCTGCCCGCCTTCGCCGCCATCGACAAACTCCGCTCCGACGGCCTGCCCGGCCTGCTCGTCTGCAGCGGCAGCACGGAGGTCACCGAACTGGCCGAAAGGGCCGACCTGGTGGTGGACGGCCCGGAGGGCGTCGTACGGCTGCTGAGGAGCCTCGCGGCTCAGCTGGACTGACCTTCCAGCGCGTGCAGCTGGTCCAGGAACCACTGGGCGGGCGGCAGCGCGGTGGCCGCGGCGGCGAGCCGCTTCGACCGCTCCGCCCGCTCGCCCGCCGGCATGTTCAGCGCCGTGTGCAGCGCCTCGGCCGTCCCCCGGATGTCGTACGGGTTCACCACGATCGCGTCGTCGCCCAGCTCCTCGAACGCCCCCGCCTCCCGCGACAGCACCAGCGCGCACCCCTCGTCGGAGACGACCGGGACCTCCTTGGCGACCAGGTTCATGCCGTCCCGGATGGGGTTGACGAGTGCCACGTCGGCGAGCCGGTACGCGGCCAGCGACCGCGCGAAGTCGTCCTTCACATGCAGGACCACCGGGGTCCAGCGGGCCGTCCCGTACCGGGTGTTGATCTCCTCGGCCACCCGGCGCACCCCGGCCGTGTAGTCGCGGTACACGGCCAGGTCCTGCCGCGACGGATACGCGAACGCGAGGTGCACCACGCGCTCGCGCCACTCGGGGTGGTCGTCGAGCAGCTGCCGGTACGCCAGCAGCCCGCGCACGATGTTCTTGGACAGCTCGGTGCGGTCGACGCGCACGATCGTCCGGCGCCCCTCGCCGATCTCCCGCCGCAGCACGGCCATCCGCTCGTCCACGTCCGCTTCGTGGGCCCGCTTCCGCAGGAAGTCCGCGTCCGCGCCCAGCCCGTGCACCCCGATCCGGGTGCCCGAGGGGATCCCCGGCCCCAGCACCGCGTGACAGCAGTCCGTGAACGCGTCCGCCCAGCGCCGGGTGAGGAAGGCGGCCCGGTCCGCGCCCAGGATGCCGGTCAGCAGCTCGGCCGCGATGTCGTCCGGCAGCAGCCGGAAGTAGTCCGGCGGGGCCCAGGGGGTGTGCGAGAAGTGGCCGATGCGCAGGTCGGGGCGGAGCTGGCGGAGCATGCGCGGGGCGAGGGCCAGGTGGTAGTCCTGGATCAGCACGGCGGCGCCGTCCGCGGCCTCCTCGGCCAGCGCCTCGGCGAAGACCCGGTTGTAGGCCTCGTACGCGGCCCACTGCCGGCGGAACTCCGCGTCGAAGACCGGTTCCAGCGGCGTCTGGTACAGCATGTGGTGGACGAACCAGAGCACCGAGTTGGCGATGCCGTTGTACGCGTCGGCGTGCACGGAGGCGTCGATGTCGAGCATCCGCACCCGCTGCCCGCCGGTGTCCTCGGCCGGCAGCAGCCCGCCGCCCGCGCGCCGCACGGCCTCCCGGTCGCCGTCGCTCAGCGCTGCGCACACCCACACCGCGTCGGTGTCCGGCCCGATGGCCGACAGCCCCGAGACCAGCCCGCCGCCACCCCGCTTGGCGTGCAGCGAGCCGCCCGCACCGTCGGGGCGCACTTCGTACGAAACCGGGCCGCGATTGGACGCGACCAGCACCTCTGCACCGTGCGTGGAAGCCATGGTCCTCAACCTAGCCCGGCCCGGAAACGCTCAAACGTACGGACCACCCCGGAAGGCGGCCGTATACGGCCGTACCTCCACTTTCACGCCACCCGGCGGTGCGCGTACTCCGCGATCTCGGTCATCGGCGGCCGCTCCTCGGTGTCCACCGAGTAGGTGCGCGGTTCGAAGCCGTCCTCGCCCCGCTCGAACTGGGTCAGCGAGGGGCGGATCAGGTGCCCGCGGGCGAGCCGGAGCTGCGCCGTGCGGTAGATGGCGGCGGCCATCCGGCCCAGCGCCTGCCCGTCCTGGTGCCGGTGCTTGCGCACCCCCACGTCCACCTGGGCCAGCGCGTCCAGGCCGGCCAGGTGCAGCGCGTCGACCAGCATGCCCAGCTCCACCCCGTAGCCGACCGGGAAGGGCAGCTGCTCCAGCAGCGAGCGCCGGGCCGCGTACTCGCCCCCCAGCGGCTGCACGAAGCCGGCCAGCTGCGGCCAGTGCATGTTCAGCAGCGGCCGGGCCATCAGCTCGGTGACCCGGCCGCCCTGCCCCGCCGATCCGGCGAGCGGGCGGTCGTACATGGCCTTGACCAGATCCACCTCGGGGTCGGTCAGCAGGGGGCCGACGATCCCGGAGACGAAGTCGGAGGAGAACTCCCTGAGGTCGGCGTCGATGAAGCAGACGATGTCCCCGGTGGTGACGAGGAGGGAGCGCCACAGGACCTCCCCCTTGCCCGGAACGGCGGGGATGCGGGGCAGGATGTCGTCGCGGTGGACGACCCGCGCGCCCGCGGCGGCGGCGACCGCGGAGGTGCGGTCGGTGGAACCGGAGTCGACGACGACGATCTCGTCTACGAGCGGGACCCGCTCCACGAGGTCGCGCCGGATCACGGCGACGATGTCGCCGACGGTCTCCTCCTCGTTGAGCGCGGGCAGTACGACGCTGATCGTGTGACCCGTGCGTTGCTTGGCGGCGAGGACCAGGTGCAGCGGGCGATCGGACACGGACCAGGAGCGGGTGCTCAGCCAGCGCTCGACTTCTTCCAGCACGGTCTGCGGCTCCTCACGGTTGTCTCGCGCTTCGGACGACTATCTCAACTGTCCTGGCCTTCGGTTACAGTCTTGAACAACGCCGATGACCATCGCATGTCGGGGGTCGCCCGCGTTGACAACCACATACAGCTCATCCAGAGGGGCAGAGGGACACGGCCCGATGAAGCCCCGGCAACCCTCCAGCCGGTTTCTCGTCTTTCCGAGCGAGGCTCCCGGCTAGGGAAGGTGCCAAATCCGTCTCACGGCGAGATGCGTCGTGAGGAAGATGAGGAGAAAGGGCCTCGCCTCCATGGCTGTGCAGACAGTTGCAAGCACCAGCAATCCCACTGTGGACCTCGGTCCGGCCGCTGCCCTGAGCTGCCGCGAGTGCGGTCACCGGGTACCCCTCGGACCGCTGTTCGCCTGCGAGGAGTGTTTCGGCCCGTTGGAGATCGCGTACGACTTCTCGGCCTACGAGACCGAGGAACTGCGTCGGCGCATCGAGGCGGGACCCGCGAACATCTGGCGCTACGCGCCGCTGCTGCCCGTCCCCGCGGACGTGGCCGGCAAGCCGAACATCAACCCCGGCTGGACCCAGCTCGTCAAGGCCGACAACCTGGCGCGCGAGCTGGGCGTGACCGGCGGTCTGTACGTGAAGGACGACTCCGGCAACCCGACGCACTCCTTCAAGGACCGCGTCGTCGCGCAGGCCCTGGAGGCCGCCCGCGCCTTCGGCTTCACGACGCTCAGCTGCTCCTCCACCGGCAACCTGGCCGGCGCCGTCGGCGCCGCCGCCGCCCGCGCCGGCTTCCGCTCCTGCGTGTTCATCCCGCACGACCTGGAGCAGGGCAAGGTCGTCATGGCCGCGGTCTACGGCGGCGAACTCGTCGGCATCGAGGGCAACTACGACGACGTGAACCGCTTCTGCTCCGAGCTGATCGGCGACCCCGCCGGCGAGGGCTGGGGATTCGTCAACGTCAACCTGCGGCCCTACTACGCCGAGGGCTCCAAGACCCTGGCGTACGAGATCTGCGAGCAGCTCGGCTGGCGGCTGCCCGACCAGATCGTCGTCCCGATCGCCTCCGGCTCGCAGCTCACGAAGATCGACAAGGGGCTGCAGGAGCTGATCAAGCTGGGTCTGGTCGAGGACAGGCCGTACAAGATCTTCGGCGCCCAGGCCGAGGGCTGCTCGCCGGTGTCGACCGCCTTCAAGGCCGGGCACGACGTGGTCCGGCCGCAGAAGCCGAACACCATCGCCAAGTCCCTCGCGATCGGCAACCCGGCCGACGGGCCGTACGTCCTGGACATCGCCCGCCGCACCGGCGGTGCCGTGGAGGACGTGACGGACGCCGAGGTGGTCGACGCGATCAAGCTGCTGGCCCGCACCGAGGGCATCTTCGCTGAGACGGCGGGCGGTGTGACCGTCGGCGTCACCCGCAAGCTGGTCAAGGACGGCGTGCTGGACCCGGCGAAGACCACGGTCGTCCTCAACACCGGCGACGGCCTGAAGACCCTCGACGCGGTGGCCGGCACCGGCCTCACCGCCACCATCCGCCCGACCCTGGACTCCTTCCGAGAGGCTGGCCTCGCATGAGCGTGACCGTTCGCATCCCCACCATCCTGCGCACCTACACCGGCGGCCGGGCCGAGGTCGCCGCCGAGGGGGCGACCCTCTCCGAGGTCATCGAGGACCTGGAGAAGAACCACACCGGGATCGCCGCCCGGGTGCTGGACGACCAGGGCAGGCTGCGCCGGTTCGTCAACGTCTACGTCAACGACGACGACGTGCGCTTCGAGCAGGGCCTGCAGACCGTGACCCCGGACGGCGCGGGCGTCTCCATCATCCCGGCCGTCGCCGGCGGCTGACCGGATGACTGAACATTACCGTCGGTAACAGCGGTTACCGAATGTTCATGCGATTGCCCCCTCCGTGAGAGAAGCGGAGGGGGCAATTCAGCGTGATTGAGCGCGGTACAGTTGGGGAACGCGCTCCCGGAGTGCCAACCGGAAGCCCTGGATTCATGCCGCAAGCCCGATAAGAAGTAGCCAAAGTGCACGGGTTTTATGCGGCTTTTGTGGCTTTTATGGGGCCCGACTTGCCCTGAAGTCGGGCGAATTCTCAGCACATTCCGGGCCTGGCTCGTCCAGAATTCTCGTCCGATTGACCTGTTGCAGACGGCAGTTGGACAGATACATTCAGCCGCGGTCGACGCGTTCCGGCGCACGCCCCCGTCCCATGGGGGGTGAGGTCTGACCCGGGTCCGCGAAGTGTGGATCTGTGCAAGGGCCAGTAATAGGGGAGTTGGGCATGGCTCAGGGCACCGTCAAGTGGTTCAACGCGGAGAAGGGGTACGGCTTCATCGCGGTCGACGGTGGTGCGGACGTCTTCGTCCACTACAGCGCCATTCAGATGGACGGCTACCGCACCCTGGAAGAGGGCCAGCGGGTGGAGTTCGAGATCTCGCAGGGCCAGAAGGGCCCGCAGGCCGACATGGTTCGCCTCAGCGCCTGAACGTTTCTTGTGCCGAAGGGCCCGCACCAGCACAGGGTGCGGGCCCTTCGGCGTGCCCGCCGCCCCTCCGTGTTCGCGCGCGGCTGACGGCGGCCCCCTACCACCCTCGGGCGCTTGCACTCGACCATGCCGAGTGCTAATCATTGGCGTTAGCACTCTGAAGGTGAGAGTGACAACGAAGGACCGGGTCGGTGAGGCCCGCGGGCCGGGTGGGGCAAGGAACCACCGGGTCGGCGAGCCGTCCGTCGCGGGCGCGGGCGCGGTCCGAAGGAATCACCCCCAGTCCTGGAGGGACCACTTCACATGGCCAAGATCATCGCGTTCGACGAGGAGGCGCGGCGCGGCCTCGAGCGCGGCATGAACCAGCTCGCGGACGCCGTCAAGGTGACGCTCGGCCCCAAGGGTCGCAACGTCGTCCTCGAGAAGAAGTGGGGCGCCCCCACGATCACCAACGATGGTGTCTCCATCGCCAAGGAGATCGAGCTCGAGGACCCGTACGAGAAGATCGGCGCCGAGCTGGTCAAGGAAGTCGCCAAGAAGACGGACGACGTCGCCGGCGACGGTACGACCACCGCGACCGTGCTCGCCCAGGCCCTGGTCAAGGAGGGCCTGCGCAACGTCGCCGCCGGTGCCAACCCGATGGCTCTGAAGCGCGGTATCGAGAAGGCCGTCGAGGCCGTCTCCGCCGCCCTGCTGGAGCAGGCGAAGGACGTCGAGACCAAGGAGCAGATCGCCTCCACCGCGTCCATCTCCGCCGCCGACACCCAGATCGGCGAGCTCATCGCCGAGGCCATGGACAAGGTCGGCAAGGAAGGCGTCATCACCGTCGAGGAGAGCAACACCTTCGGCCTGGAGCTCGAGCTCACCGAGGGCATGCGCTTCGACAAGGGTTACATCTCCGCCTACTTCGCGACCGACATGGAGCGCATGGAGGCGGTGCTGGAGGACCCGTACATCCTCATCGCCAACTCCAAGATCTCCTCGGTCAAGGACCTGCTCCCGCTCCTGGAGAAGGTCATGCAGTCGGGCAAGCCGCTGCTGATCATCGCCGAGGACGTCGAGGGCGAGGCCCTGTCGACCCTGGTCGTCAACAAGATCCGCGGCACCTTCAAGTCCGTCGCCGTCAAGGCCCCGGGCTTCGGTGACCGCCGCAAGGCCATGCTCGGCGACATCGCCATCCTCACGGGCGGCGAGGTCATCTCCGAGGAGGTCGGCCTCAAGCTGGAGAACGCGACCCTGGACCTCCTGGGCCGCGCCCGCAAGGTCGTCATCACCAAGGACGAGACCACCATCGTCGACGGCTCCGGCTCGTCCGACCAGGTCGCCGGCCGCGTCAACCAGATCCGCGCCGAGATCGAGAACAGCGACTCGGACTACGACCGCGAGAAGCTGCAGGAGCGCCTGGCGAAGCTCGCCGGCGGTGTCGCGGTCATCAAGGCCGGCGCCGCCACCGAGGTGGAGCTCAAGGAGCGCAAGCACCGCATCGAGGACGCCGTCCGCAACGCGAAGGCCGCCGTCGAGGAGGGCATCGTCGCCGGTGGTGGCGTGGCCCTGCTGCAGGCCTCCCAGGTCTTCGAGAAGCTGGAGCTCGAGGGTGACGAGGCGACCGGCGCCCAGGCCGTGAAGCTCGCGCTCGAGGCCCCGCTGAAGCAGATCGCCGTCAACGCCGGCCTCGAGGGCGGTGTCGTGGTGGAGAAGGTGCGCAACCTGACCCCGGGCCACGGCCTGAACGCCGCGACCGGCGAGTACGTCGACCTGGTCGCCGAGGGCATCATCGACCCGGCGAAGGTGACCCGCTCTGCCCTGCAGAACGCCGCCTCCATCGCCGCGCTGTTCCTCACCACCGAGGCCGTCATCGCCGACAAGCCGGAGAAGGCCGCCGCGCCGGCCGGCGGCGGCATGCCGGGCGGTGACATGGACTTCTGATCGACCTGAGGGTTGATCGCCTGTCCTACGGACCGAGGGCGGTACGTCCAGCTTCTGGCTGGGGGTGCCGCCCTCGGGCGTTTCCACGGCCTGGTACCGAGGAGGGCCGTGTCCGGGGTCAGGTGCTGCGGCCGGCTTTCAGCACATGAACCGTGACGGTGGTGCCGTCCGGCCGGTACAGCACTCTCCAGGATCCGACGTGGAGCCGGAAGTACCCGGAGGCGCTGAGGGCGCGGGCCTCCGGCGGGCCCGGATCGTCGGCCGGCGCCCGCACCGCCGCGGCGGTCGCCTTCGCGCCCACGGGGTCGGTGACGCGGAGCCGTCGGAACTCGTTCATGGCGTGGTGTTCCCACACCACGGCGTAGGTCATGAAGCGCCCTCTCGGCTGTCTTCGTCCTCCAGTTGGGCCATGAACTCGTCCTGGTGTGTGCGCCGTGTACATTACTGCCCTTTCTCTGGCCGGGGCGGACCGTCAGGCGGCATCGGAATTCGTCTCGGTGCCCTTTCGTGTCGCAGGGAAATCGCGGCCCTGATCTCGTTAGCGCGGGCGTGGACCGTGAGGGCGGGCAGGGGTGTACGGGAGCGCGTCGGCGCGCGTTCGCCCCGGCAGCCGCCGCACACACCCCCCGGCAGTGCCTCCGCCCGCCCCGGCACCCCGCACTCGGCGCACTCCAGGATCCGGCGGGGCGCCGGGCGGGGGACCGGTTTCGGTGGAAGCTTGTCGACCAGACGGCGGCGGAGCAGGGCGGCCGGGTGGTGGACCGGGGTCGGTAACCCGTCGGTCAGGGCGCGGAGTACGGCCTCGTCGGTGGCCCCGCGAGCGAACCACTCCGTGAGGAGCGGGGCGAGCGCGGCGCAGTCGGCGACGGAGAGGGACAGGACGGGGGCCGTGCGGCCGAGGGCGGCGAGGAGGACGTGGGCGCGGGAGCGGGTGGGGCCGGGCCGTTCGGGCGGGTGCGGATCCTCCGGTACGTCGCCGCGCGTGAACGCCGCCCACCAGGCGTCGTCGCGTGTGGTGCGGGACCACCACGATCGGGTGATCCAGCGCGAGCCGCCGTCTTCCGTCTCCAGCCGCTCCCTTCCGCGCCGCAAGTGCCCTGCCGCCTGGATGCGGTTGAGGGCCGTGCGGAGGGCGCACTGGCCGTAGGGGAGCTGTTTGGCCAGCGTCTTCACCGAGATGTCGGCGCCGTCGGGGAGGCGGTCGACGTACGCGGCGATGGCCGCCTCGCGGGACGGGAGGTGCGCGAAGTCGTGCTTGGTGCGGCGGTGTTGGTCCGGCGCGGAGCGCTTGCCGTAGCCCGGATTGGCCATCGGGTGGGAGGACGCGTGCGTGGGTGGGAGGGCAGGACTAAGCTTGGCGTCAGCCATGGGATCGAACCTCGTATTCGATCTTGTTGGTCAAGCCCCCGCAGGTGTTGGTAGCGCCTGGCGGGGGCTGTTCGTTATGCGGGCACGCTAGAGCCTCGTGACTGTGCGTGGCAAATCAGATGCTCGCAGTCAACTCTGCGGGTGGGAGGGTGGGTTGAGACCCTCCACCCGTTCCTTGCAAAGAGGGCTCGGGGCTCAAGGCTTGAGGTTCGCGACGAACGCCGACCAGGCCTCCGGCCGGAACGCGAGCTTCGGGCCAAGGGGGGTCTTGGAGTCGCGGACGGGGATGTGGGTGGGGTGACCGTCGGCTACTTCCAGGCAGTTGTCGCCGCCGGTGCTGTACGTCGACTTGCGCCAGCTCAGCTCGTAGTCAGGGGTGTTCCTCATGGGCGTAATCCTCCGCCAACGCCTCGATGAGGGCCAGGGACTTGTCCTGCGAGTACGCGGAGGCCACGAGGAGGTCGTACACGAACCTCAGTTGTGCGACCTTGGCCGGATCGTCCTCCAGTCGCCGATTGCGCACTCCCTCGAAGTAGACCATCGGGGCGGCGTCCGCGAACTCCATCAGCTTCAGGGCACCCTGCATCGCCGCGTGCGCACCCGCGCTGAACGGCAGCACCTGCGCGATGATCCGGTTCCGGCGGGCTAGATCGGCGATGTGGCGCAGGGCCTCTGCCATCACCGCCCGGCCACCGGCCTCGCGGCGCAACGACGCTTCGTCAAGCACCGCCCACAACAACGGCCTTGTTGGATGGTCGAGTAGACGGCCCCGCTCCATCCGGCCTTCCGTCCACTCCTCGATGGTCTCCTCCGGCGCCATCGGGTCGTGTGCGCGGTTCACGGCCTGCGCGTACGCGCGCGTCTGCAGCAGTCCGGGGATCAGGAGCGGTGTGTACTCCCGGATCGCAGTGGCTTGAGCCTCGGCCTCCGCCACCACCTCGAAGTGCTCCTCGAACTTCGACTTGGCCGCCGCCCCGCAGTTCCGCTGGAAGAAGCCGTCCGTCTCCAGTGCTTCGTCCAGCATCCGTGCGTACTCCGGCTGCATCCGCCGGCTCCCCGCCTCCAGTTGCCCGATGAACGACCCACTCACGAAAAGCCGTTGGCCCAGCTGCTCCTGGCTCAGGCCTCTGCGCTCGCGGGCGTGCCGTAACTCCGCCCCCAGCAAGGCGCGTGGCGATGACGACGGGTCGAGGTCCTTCGGTCCCGGCATGGCAACTCCTCGTCCTACAAACACCGCTGTTGGGACGCCGTGTCTGGCCAGGTTAGGGCGCCGACGGCCACGCTGTGTGGTGAACAGCGGCACTCTGCGTGGAGGAATTGGCGCAATGGAGACGAAGGAAACGACCGCCGAGGAGCGGCCCGCCCGGACCGCCGAGGAGGCCGTCGAGCGACTGCGCGCCGCCCTGCGTGGAGTCGGCGTCGTCCTTCCGTCCCTCCGGGTCGACCCGCTGAGCGTCTCGGGCGAGGATCCGTACGCCCTGGTCGACCTTGGCCGGTGCAATATCGGCGTGGCCTCCCGGCTGGCGGCCGCTCTGAGGCGTGCGCCCCAGTACGCCGTCGACACGCGCAGCGGGCGGCTCGGTGAGGTGATGGGGCGGGTGGGCGGCCGGGTGCAGCTGCGTCCCGTCGGCGGCGGGCGGGAGTGGGACTGTCCGCCGGAAGAGCTGGGAGAGGCGGCGCCGGACGAGGTGCTGCGGGAGCGGGTGCGGCGGCTGAACCGGGAGAGTGTGAGCGGTGCCACGTGAAGGACCTGCCGGAGACGGAATGTGGGGCAGCGCATAGGCGATTACTTAAGGAGCTGCAACAATGCGTGCTCACATACCGACCGGTTGACCCTTCCCTTCACGAGGAGCCCCCCACGTGACCGTCACGCCCGCCGCCACCTCCCGCGCGGCCCAGATCCTCTCCCGCCCGATCGCCCTCAACGGACTCACCGTTCCCAACCGGATCGTGATGGCGCCCATGACCCGCATGTTCTCTCCGGGGGGCGTCCCCGGCGAGGACGTGCGCTCGTACTACTCCCGCCGCGCCGCCGCCGGCGTCGGGCTGATCGTCACCGAGGGCACCTACGTGGGGCACGACTCGGCCGGACAGAGCGACCGTGTGCCCCGGTTCCACGGTGAGGAGCAGCTGGCGGGCTGGGCGAAGGTCGCCGAGGACGTGCACGCGGCGGGCGGCACCATCGTGCCGCAGCTGTGGCACATCGGCATGGTCCGCGAGCAGGGCCAGGCCCCCTTCCCGGAGGCCCCCGCGATGGGTCCCTCGGGCCTGGTCAACGCGGGCGCCGAGCCCACCGGCAAGGCCATGGAGCAGGCGGACCTGGACGATGTCGTCGCCGCGTTCGCCCAGGGCGCCGCCGACGCCGAGCGCACCGGCTTCGACGGCGTGGAGATCCACGGCGCCCACGGCTACCTCCTCGACCAGTTCCTGTGGGAGGGCACCAACCGCCGTACCGACGCGTACGGCGGCGACCCGGTGGCCCGTACGAAGTTCTCCGCGGAGATCGTCGCCGCGGTCCGCGAGGCGGTCTCCCCGGAGTTCCCGATCATCTTCCGCTACTCGCAGTGGAAGCAGCAGGACTACACCGCCCGCCTCGCCGAGACCCCCGAGGAGCTGGAGGCGATCCTGACCCCGCTGGCCGCGGCCGGCGTCGACGTCTTCCACGCCTCCACCCGGCGCTACTGGCTCCCCGAGTTCGAGGGCTCCGACCTCAACCTCGCGGGCTGGACGAAGAAGCTCACCGGCAAGCAGGTCATCAGCGTCGGCTCGGTCGGCCTCGACGGCGACTTCATCAACGCCTTCCAGGGCGAGGGCTCCCCGGTCAAGGGCATCGACAACCTCCTCGACCGCCTGGAGTCCGACGAGTTCGACATGGTCGCCGTCGGCCGCGCCCTGCTGCAGGACCCCGAGTGGGCGGCCAAGGTGCTCTCCGACCGCCTCGACGAGCTGAAGCCGTACGACGCCGCCGCGCTGAAGACGCTCAGCTGAAACCACCCGGATGTGCGGGCACTTGTGATCGTCGCCGTCCGTTCCCCTGATGACCAGTGAGGAGCGGACATGACGACGAGCGAGACCCCGGTCCCGGACACCGACGGCCCCGTGGTGCGCACCGCCCACGGCGCGGTGCGCGGCCTGCGCGAGCGGGATCTGTCGGTGTTCCGGGGCATCCCCTTCGCGGCGCCCCCGGTGGGCGAGGCACGCCTGCGGGCGCCGCGCCCGCCCCGGCCCTGGGACGGCACCCGCGAGGCCCGGTCGTTCGGCCCGCCGCCCCCGCAGGAGACGGGCTTCCTGGGCCGCACGGCCCAGCTCCCCGGGCCGCAGGGCGACGACTGGCTCACGGTCAACGTCTGGACCCCCGACCCGGACCCGAGGTCGGCCCGCCCGGTCATGGTCTGGATCTACGGCGGCGCGTACAAACTGGGCCACGGCGGCCAGCCGGGCTACGACGCGCAGGCCCTGGCCCGCGACGGCGACGCGGTGCTGGTCACCTTCAACTACCGCGTGGGCATGGAGGGTTTCGGCCTCTGGGAGGGCGCGCCGGCCAACCGCGGCCTGCTGGACCAGGTGGCGGCCCTGGAGTGGGTGCAGGAGAACATCGGTGCCTTCGGCGGCGACCCCGCCCGGGTCACGGTGTTCGGCGAGTCGGCGGGCGCGGGCTCGGTCGCCTCCCTGCTGGCCATGCCGAGAGCGCGGGGCCTGTTCCACCGGGCGATCGCGCAGAGCGTGCCCGGCACGTTCTTCTCGCCCGAACTGGCCCGCGACATGGCGGCGGCCCTGGCGGCCGAGGCGGGCCTCAGGCCCACGGTGACCGACCTGGCGGCGACGGACCCCCGGCGGCTCACCGCGGCCGGCCAGGCGGTGGGCCTCAAGATGCCGCAGTACACCGGCCGGTGGGGCCAGGCGGCGCCCACGTCCGTGCCCTTCTCGCCGGTGGTCGACGGCGACGTCCTGCCCACCACCCCCTGGGCGGCCCTCGCGGCGGGCGCGGCGCGGGAGGTGGACCTCCTCGTCGGCCACAACCGCGACGAGTTCCGCCTGTTCCTGGTCATGGCGGGGCTGCTCGACAAGGTCACGGACGAGATGGCGACCGCCGTCCTGCGTCTGTACGCACCGGGCGGCGAGACGGGCGAGGCGGCCTACCGCGCGGCCTTCCCGGACGCCACACCGACCCAGCTCTTCGAACGCGTCCAGACGGACTGGCTGTTCGGCATGCCGAGCCTGCGCCTGGCCGAGGCCCAGCGCGCGGGTGGCGGCCGCGCCCATGTCTGCGAGCTGACCTGGCCGGCCCCGGACAGCGGCGGCGTGCTGGGCGCCTGCCACGGCCTGGACGTCCCCCTGCTGTTCGGCACGTTCGGCGCGGACCTGGGCGGCCTCCTCTTCCCGGGCGGCGCGCCCACCCCGGAGGCGGAGCGGCTCTCGGCGCTCTTCCGCCGCTCCTGGACGGCGTTCGCCCGGACCGGCGACCCCGGCTGGCCGGAGTACGACACCGGGTCCCGCCTGGTGCGGATCCTGGACGCGGAGCCGACGGTGGCGCCGTACCCGGAGGAGGCGAGCCGGCGCATCTGGGAGGGGTACGAACCGGTGGCGCTGCCGCTGCTGGGCTGACCGGTGCTACAGGTTCCCCATCGGCTCGATGTCGATGCGCACCGGCGTCCCCCACACCCGCAGCACCTCGTAGTCGGTGAACTCGTGCACGAGCCGGTACGCCATGGCGGGCCGGGACCCCCGCCGCTGGGCGGCGAGATACGCCTCGGCCTCGCGCCGGTCCCGCCTCGGTGTCCCGCAGAGCTGCCACTCCTGCCCGTTCCACAGCTCCGGCAGCCAGCGCTGCTGGGGCTGCGGCCGCTCGGCGCGGACGCCGTACCGGGACTGGGTGGTGGGGACCGGCTCGGCGGCCGGTGCCCTGCCCCCACTCTGGTACTCCGAGCGGCGGGCGGCGCGGCGCCGGGTCTCGCAGAGCAGGCACAGATCGGGGGCGCTCTCGTCGACCGGCCCCTGCGGATGCTCGGGACACCGGGTGCTCGACGCACCGGAGGCGACACTCTCGTCGAGCAGATCGAGCGCCCTGCGCAGATCGGCCTTGATCTCGTGCAGCCGGGCGTCCGGGGTGTCGGCGGTCAGGGCCTCCCCGTGCTCCCCGAGGAGCCGGAGAGCCCGTCCGAGGGCGGCGAGCTGGGCGTGGTTCATGGGCAGCCTGCGTAGTCCATCAGTTTCCGTATGTCCAGTGTGAGGATGTGACCATGCTGCCGCACCGGCTGCTCGTCGCGCTCGACCGCTTCAACACCGCTCATCCCTGGGATCACAACGCCCACTGTCACCGCTGGCTGCTGCGGCGGCTGCCCCGCCGTTTCGGCAGTGCGCTGGACGTGGGGTGCGGCAGCGGCGACCTGGTGCGGCTGCTGGCCGGACGGGGGGAGCGGGTGCTGGGCGTCGACGCGGACCCGGGGATCCTGGAGCGGGCGAGGGAGCGGACGGGGCCCGCCGCCGGCGTCCGCTACGTCCTCGCCGAGGCCCCGGACGGCCTGCCCGCCGGCCCGTACGACGTCGTCACCTGTGTCGCCGTGCTCCACCATCTGCCCTTCGCCACGACGCTCACGCGGCTGCGGCGGGAGCTGGCGCCGGGCGGCACCCTGGCCGTCGTCGGCTGCGCCCGGGCCGCGAGCCCCGCCGACCACGCCCTCGGGCTGGTGTCCATCCCGCTCAACGCGCTCACCGGGTGGGTGAAGAACCGGGGGCGGCCGGCGTCCGGGCGGCCCGTGTCCATGACCGCCCTCACCCGTGACCCGGAGATGTCCTTCGACGAGATCGCCCGCGAGGCCCGGCTGCTGCTGCCCGGCGCCCGGCTCCGGCGGCGGCTCTTCTGGCGGTACACCCTCGTCTGGCGGGCCCCCGCGCGGCCGCCGCGGGGGTGAGGACGCGGCGTTCAGCCGTGGTGGCGCAGCAGGCTTCCCTCGCCGCACGCATGGGCGGCGCCGGTCAGCGGCAGCGGGGCCACGGCCCTGAGCACGGGAAGCACGGCCTGGTCGCTCGCGCACCGCGCGGTGCCGGTGGCGGTCCAGTGGCCGCCGCCGTGGCCGGCCGCGTGGGCGGGGGCGGCCAGGGCGGCGGCGGAGGCGGTGAGGGCGGCGGCGGCCAGAAGCGTCTTCATCATGCCCGGGGGAACGAGGGGGCGGGGCGGCGCGTCACGCGGCCGCGGCCACCCGGGGCCGGCGGGCGAAGCCGAAGACGTACGTCGCCACGAAGCCGACGGCGTAGCCGGTGAGGAGGCCGCCCGCGTAGATCGCCGCCGTCACCCCCGGACTCCGGTTGCCCGCCAGCAGCGGGAACAGGGCCCAGCCCGATGGCCCGATCGCCGTCGCGCCCACCCTGGTGCCCAGCATGGCGAAGCAGCCGACGAACGCCCCGCCCGCCGCTCCGCCCGCGCACGCGGTCAGGAACGGCCTGCCGAGGGGCAGGCAGACGCCGTAGATCAGGGGCTCGCCGACGCCCAGCAGGCCCGCCGGGAGGGCCGACCTGATCGTCGTGCGCAGGGAGACGTCGTGGCGCAGGCGGACGTAGACCGCGAGGGCCGCGCCGACCTGGCCGGCGCCCGCCATGGCCAGCAGGGGGAGCAGGACGGTGTAGCCCTGCTGCTCGATGAGGGTGGTGTGGATGGGGATCAGGGCCTGGTGCAGGCCCAGCATGACCAGCGGGAGGAAGAGGCCGCCGAGGACGAGACCCGCCACGGCCCCGGTGGTCGCGAGGAGCCAGTTCGCGGCGGTGCCGATGGCGGCGGCCACCGCGCCGGCCGCGTACATCAGGCCGTACAGCGTGACCAGGCCGGAGACCAGGACGGTGACCGTCGGGGTGAGCAGGACGTCCAGGGCGCCCGGGACCCTGCCCCGGCACCACTTCTCCACCCGGGTGGCGAGGAAGGCCGCCGCGAGCGCGCCGAGCACCCCGCCCTGCCCCGGCGCCAGGTGCATCCCGAACGCCGTCACCTTCGCCACGCCCGGGTACACCACCACGGCCGCCACCGCCCCGCCCAGCACGGGCGTGCCGCCGAACTCCTTCGCCGTGTTGTGGCCGACGAACACCGCGATCAGCGCCATGAAGGCGGAGGCGACGGCCGACAGGGCGGGGGTGAGGCCGGTCAGCGCGCCGGTGTTCACCAGCAGGCCGTTCAGGCCCGCGAGGACGCCGCAGCCGATCAGGGCGGGGATGAGCGGCACGAAGACGTTCGCGACGCGGCGCAGGGCGGTCTTGAGGGGCGTCGCGTTGCGCTGCCGCAGCTCCTGCCTGATACGGGCGCCCCGGAGCTCCGGTGACTCGGCCACCGGAGCGTCCCCTTGGGCCGCCACCCGCGCCTCCACCTGGGCCGTGACCTCGTCCACCGCCCCGGGGCCGAGGACGATCTGGCAGGCGGAACCGTCGTTCACCACGCCGAGCACCCCGGGCAGCGTCCGCAGCCCCTCCGCGTCCAGCGCCCCCGGGTCGGCGAGCCCGAGACGCAGCCGGGTCATGCAGTGGGCCACGGAGGTGACGTTGGCCGGGCCGCCGACCCGGGCGAGGATCGCGGTCGCGGTGGAGGCGGGGTCGTTGCGCACGCCCCGAGCGTGCGGCTCAGTGGGGTGCGTGCGCCAGCGCGGCGCGCAGATGGCCGCCGGACTCCTCCAGAAGGCGGGTGGCCGTCGGGCCGTCGACGCCGGCGAGCAGGGCGAGGATCGCGTTCTTCACCTCGCCGCCGCACTCGGTGAGGGCCCGCTCGATCTCCTCGTCGGCCGCTCCCGTGGCCAGGGCCACGATCCGGCGGGAGCGGGCCCGGAGTTTGTCGTTGGAGGCGCGGACGTCGACCATCAGGTTCCCGTACGTCTTGCCGAGCCGGATCATCGTGATGGTCGACAGCATGTTCAGGACCAGCTTCTGGGCCGTGCCCGCCTTCAGGCGGGTGGAGCCGGTGATCAGCTCCGGGCCCACGACGACCTCGATGCCGTGCTCGGCGGCGGCCGCCAGCGTGCTGTGCTCGTTGCAGGCCAGGCCGATGGTCAGGGCGCCCAGCGCGCGGGCGTGTTCGACCGCGCCGAGGGCGTAGGGGGTGCGGCCGGAGGCCGAGACGCCGACCACGCTGTCGTCGGGGGTGAGCTTCAGGGCGTCGAGATCCCTGCGGGCCAGCTCACGGGAGTCCTCCGCGCCCTCGACGGAGGTGACCATCGCCTCGGGACCGCCCGCGATCAGGCCGACGACCCGGTCGGGCTCGGTGTTGAAGGTGGGCGGGCACTCGGAGGCGTCCAGGACGCCGAGCCGCCCGGCGGTACCGGCGCCGGCGTAGACGAGCCGCCCGCCGCGCGCCATCCGCCCGGCCACGGCGTCGACCGCGGCGGCGATCCGGGGGAGCTGGGCGGCCACGGCGCCGGCCACGCCCGCGTCCTCGGCGTTCATCAGCCGGGCGATGTCCAGGGTGGGAAGGCGGTCGATGCCGGCGAGTTCGGGCCGGAAGGCCTCGGTGGTCAGGGAGGCCAGTTCGTTGCTCAGGTCGTGGGAGGTGTCATGCGAGGTCATGGGGGGTGGTTCACTCCGATTCAGGTGCCGTTCGCGTGGTTTCGCTCACCGGTGACGGGAGCGGTGCCGGTGCGCCAGCGCCTCGTACGACGCGGCCAGCGCGGGCGCCGCCGTCTCGTACGTCCGCTGGGCCACTCCCACGAACAGGCAGTCCACCACCAGCAGTTGACTGGTCCGCGAGGACATCGCGGCCGGCCGCAGCTCGGTCTCCCGTGAGGTGGACGTGGTCAGTACGTGGTCGGCGTACTGGGTGACCGGCGAGTCCGGCCGGCCGGTGATGGCCACCGTCGTCGCGCCGTGCTCGAAGGCGGCCCGCAGCGGCTCGATGACGTCCCCCGTCGAGCCGGAGTGGGTGATCGCGATCGCCACGTCACCCGAGCGGAGCTGCACGGCGTTGGTCACCGCGAGGTGCGGATCGCTGTGCGCGTGGGCTATGAGCCCTATGCGCAGCAGCTTCTGGGTGAGGTCCTGGGCGACGAGCCCGGACGCCCCTATGCCGTACACGTCGGTGCGCCGTGCCCCGGCCAGCGCGGTGACGGCGGCGCCGAGCTGGACGGTGTCGAGTCCGGCGGCGGTGTCGGCGAGGGTCTGCTGCTCCTCGTAGGCCAGCTTGGTGACGACGTCGGCGATGGGGTCGTCCACGGCGATGTCGGTGGTGATGGCGGGCGCGCGCCCGGACTGCTGCTGGGCGGCGAGCCCGGCGAGCGCGAGCCGCAGGTCCCGGTAGCCCGGGTAGCCGAGCAGACGGGCGGTGCGCACCACCGTGGCCTCGCTGGTGCCGGTGAGTTCGGCGAGGCCGGTGACCGTGAGGGCGGCGCAGCCGGCCGGGTCGCTCGCGACGGCCTCGGCGACGCGCTGCATGGACCGGGTCATGGAAGGGGCGAGGGTGCGCACCTTCGCGGCGAGGGAGCCGCCCGGACTGCCGAAAATTTCCTTCACGTCCTGGGTCACGAGTGAAAGATATTTTCGGTTCGGTGTCCGGGTCAAGAGTGCGCACAATGGGTTGTATGGAGCCCATCAGTCCCCTTGAACAGGCGTTGCACGCTGCGCGCGCCCTGGTCCTCGCCGATCTGGTCGCGGGCGAGGTGGCGGAGGCGGACGTGGTCTCGCTGGTCGAGGACGCCGTGGCGCAGCGGCGCTGGTGGGTCGAGCAGTGGCCGGACGGCGCGACCTACGTGGCCGGGCTGGTCGCGCAGGACGTCCAGGACGCGCTGCTGGACCGCTACGGCCGCTGGCCGCTGTGCCCGGTGTGCGGCGCGGGCGACCCGCACGCGCTGGACGTGGAGCCGGAACTGGGACCCGACCCGCACTGGGTGTGCCACAAGGCGGGCGTGAAGGTCGCGTCGGTGGGCGCGCTGGGGTCGGCCACGGGCGGGACGGCGTCCTCATGAGGCGCCCGTGACGGTGTACATCGACCCGCCCGCCTGGCCCGGGCACGGGCGCATGTGGTCGCACCTGGTGAGCGATGTGTCGTACGACGAACTGCACCTGTTCGCCGCGGGGTTGGGCGTGCCCCCGCGGGCCTTCGAGCGCGACCACTACGACCTTCCCGCGCACCGCTACGCGGACGCGGTGGCCGCCGGCGCGCTGGAGGTCAGCAGCCGCGAGGTGGTGCGGCTGCTGACGTCCTCGGGCCTGCGCCGGCGCAAGCGGTGGGCTCAGCCGCGCAGTTCGTAGGCGACGAGCTTGTCGTCCGCGGCGACCTCCCGGAACCCGGCCCGGGTGACCACGGCGCGGGAGGGCGCGTTGTCCAGGTCGATCTTCGCGACGAGCGTCCTCACGTCGTCGCGGTCCAGCGCCCAGCGGGCCAGCGCGCGCAGCGCCTCGGTGGCGTAGCCCTGGCCCCGGGCGGTCTCGACGAGGTCGTAGCCGATCTCCACGCAGCCGTCCTCGTCCGGCGCGCCGTGGAAGCCCATGGAGCCGAGCGCGCGGCCGTCCTCCGTGCGGATCAGGACGAAGACGTTGAACTCGGGCCGGTGCACGCCCGCCTCGTACGCCTTCACCAGCAGTCCGGCGGCGTCCCGCGTGCCCTCGTACGGGCCGCCCCCGATCCAGTCGAAGCCGCCGTCGCCGCCGAGGCGCAGATCGCGGGCGGCGGCCGGGCGCAGGCCGGTGAGGGTGAGGCGTTCGGCGGGGATGACGAGGTTGTTGTGCCAGCGCCACCCGGTGACCGGGGCGCGGCCGGGCAGCTCGCCGCGGCCGGTCGCCCACAGCAGGGTCGGCCAGGGCGCCGGGCCGGGCTGGACGTGCGGGAAGAGCCAGGTCAGGACCGCTTCGGCGAGCTCCGCCGGCGGCTCGTAGGAGAGCCCGAGGCCCTCGGTCATGTCGTGGGTGTGCAGCAGCACCTCGGCGATGCCCATCGCAGCGAAGCCCTCGCGGTCGGCGCTGCGGAACGGGTAGGGGTGGAAGGCGCGGACACCGGGCGGGGCGGTGCGCACGGCCGCGGCGAGCAGGGCGCCGGTCGTCTCGATGACGTGCAGGAGACCGGTGTTGTCGGTGCCCTCGTCGAGGGTCAGCTCGAAGGGCACATAGGCGTCCTGGGCGCGTCCGGCCAGGTTGGCCGCGTAGGCGATGAGATCGTCGGCCACATGGACCGCGGTGGTGCGGCAGTCCCACTCCAGGTCCCCGGCCCGGACGTCCGCCCAGTCCCGCTCCACCGCCGCGCGCAGCGCCCCCGTGCAGCTCGCCACTGCCTCGATCACATGGTCCCCGTTTATCGGTCGCATGGGCGAACCCTAGGGGGCCGCCTCGCCGGGGTCGACGGTATTTCCCGCCCGCCCGGCCGGACTTGGCGCGGACCGCCCGGCACGGGGGACCCCCGCGTCAGCCCGACAGCAGGTCCAGTTCGGAGGAGAGGTTGTAGCGGGCGGTGGCCTCCCAGTGCTCCCGGCCGTGTGGGGTGCGGAACAGGTGGGGCAGGGCGAGGAGTTGGCGCAGGATCGCCGAACGGCCCTCGCGGAAGGCGTCGTTCGGGACGAAGTGGTACTCCTCGCGGACCCCGGCGGTGTAGGCGGCGTACGCCGACGGGGGCGCGGCCAGGATCGCGAGGTCCGCGTCGCACAGCACCCGGCCGTCGCGGTCCTCGTCGGCCGGGTCGTGCGTGACGGTCAGCCGGACCAGCCGGGCCACCTCCGCCGTCCTCGCCTCCGGCACACCGGCCTCGGGCAGGGCGCGCTCGGCGAGCCGCGCCGAGCGCTCCTCGTTCTCGGACCGCTCCGGGAGGTAGACGGCGTCGTGGAACCAGGCGGCCAGGCGCACCACGTCCGGGTCGGCCGCGTACCTCTCCAGCTCGTCGACGCGGTCGAGGACCGCGATGAGGTGGGTCAGGTCGTGGTAGTGCCGCTGCGGCTCCCGCCAGCGCATGAGCAGGTTGTCGGCGTACGGGGTGGGGTCCGGGCCGGCGCCGGGGGCGCGGGCTGCTTCCAGGGCCCGGGCGAAGCGGAGCCGGAGGGCGTCGAGATCGGCCATACCGCCATTCTTCCGCGCCGTGCGGACGGGCGGGAGGCGGCGCCCTTAGCGTGGGCCCATGACTGATCTGCACGAGGTACGGGACCCCGAACTCCCCGGACGGCTCCTGATGATCGAGCGGGACGCCCTGATACCGCTGCTGCGCTCGCGCCCCGACGAGGACTTCGCGCTGCCGACCGCCGCGTGTCCCGGATGGAGCGTGCGGGACGTGCTGGCGCACTGTTCCGCCGCGCTGACGCGGGTGGTGGAGCGCCGGTTCGAGAAGGGCGTCTTCAGCCCCGCCGCCAACGACCGGGACATCGCCGAGCGCGCCGGATGGACCAACGCCCGGGTCGTGGACGAGCTGGAGCGTGGGATGACCGAGGCGGGGCCGGTGATCGCGCGCTCGGACGGGGTGCTGGACATGATCGCGCTGGGGGAGTGGGTGCACGCCGGGGATGTGCGCGAGGTGCTGGCGGAGCCGGGGGCGTACGCGGGCGCCGGCCTGCCGCACGCCCTCGCGCTGCTGGCGTGGCTCACCCGGGAGCGGGGGCACCTGCCCCTGCACGCCGACCTGGACGACCTGGACGAGCCGCTGCGGCTGGGCGCGCCCGCCGAGCAGGGCCCGCCCGCCCGGTACATCGGGGACGCCGCCACGCTCGTACGCCTGTACTCGGGGCGTCCGCTGAACGGGTGCGCCTACGAGCTGGCGGGCGCGACGGAGGGGGAACTGAACCTCTTCGGGTGAGTGCCACCCCGGCCGGCCGCGGCACAGGGTTACCCTTGAATTGGACTAGACCTGTAGCCGCGATGAATGGGGTGCCATGAGCAAGCGTGCGGTCCTGGAGGTGATCGCCCTCGACGTCGAGGACGCGGTCGCCGCCCAGGCGGGAGGCGCGGATCGCCTGGAACTGGTCACCGAGATGGCGGCGATCGACGCGGAGGCGGCCGTACGGACCCGGTCGATCATCATGTTCCTCGGCCCGCTGCTGCACCGCATGGACCACTTCAAGCT
>NZ_JBSGDB010000083.1:0-24023 GCF_053602155.1 Streptomyces sp. NPDC004561 | reverse complement strand
GTACAGCGCGTGCTTCCAGAGCAGCGCGGAGGCCACGGGCACGACGAGGAACGGTGTGATCAGCATGGTGCGGACGATGCCGCGGCCGCGGAACTGGCCGCCAGCTCGTTCCAGGCGAGCACCTCCAGCGTGGCCGACGTCACGAAGGCCGCGGCCTGCGGCAGCCGGTGCACGAGGTCGAGGATGCTCTGCCGCACCTCGCGCGAGGGTCCGGGCGGGGGGCTCGGCGGGGCGCCGGCCAGGCGGTGGAGGTGGTCGCGTTCGGCGTCCGACAGCCTGAGCGCCCTGGCCAGCCCACCGAGCACCTCGCGGGACGGGCGCGGGCCGCGGGCCTGCTCCAGGCGGGTGTAGTACTCCGTGGAGATGAACGCCAGCGTCGCCACCTCCTCGCGACGCAGCCCCGGCGTGCGGCGGCGCGGCCCTGCGGGCAGTCCCACGTCGGCGGGGCTGATCCGCTCGCGCCTGCTGCGCAGGAAAGCCGCCAGTTCTCCTCTGTCCATTCCCCCAGTGTGCGCGGGTGCCGAGCGGCCGATCCAGGTACTTCCGGTGCCTGGATCGGCCGGGTGCTCAGGCGGAGGCTCGCCGCCATGGACAACACACAGACCACTGCCACCCCCGCTTCCCCGGCGCTCGGCATGCTGGCCGGGAAGGTCGCCTTCGTCAGCGGTGCCGGGCGCGGTATCGGCGCGGGCGCGGCGCGCCTGTTCGCCCGGGAGGGAGCCCGGGTGCTGCTCGCGGCCCGCACGGAGGCCGAGCTGAAGGCGGTGACCGAGGAGATCCGGGCGGCGGGCGGCACCGCGCACCACGTCGTGTGCGATCTGGCCGACGCGGCGAGCGTGCGCGCCGCCGTGGACCGTACCGTCGAGCTGTACGGCCGGCTCGACATCGCCTTCAACAACGGTGCGACGATCCAGCCGCCCGGCCCCATGGACCAGTTGCCGGAGGCGGACTTCGACCGGCTCTGCACGGTGAACCTCAAGGGTGTCTGGCTGGCCATGGTCGCCGAGGTCGCCGCCATCCGGGCCACCGCCGGGGCGGGCGCCATCGTCAACAACTCCTCCGTCGGCAGCCTCCGGGGCAACCCCGAACTGCCCGTGTACGGCGCGGTGAAGCGGGCGGTCAACAGCCTCACCGAGTCGGCCGCCGTGACGTACGGCCCGGAGGGCATCCGGGTCAACGCGATCGCTCCGGGCTTCACACTGACGGAGATGACCCGCACCTGGGAGGCGGCGTCGCCCGGTCTGCGGCAGCGGATCACGGCCTCCAGCCCGCTGCGGCGCGCGGCCGATCCGGAGGAGATCGCGCAGGCCGCCGCATGGCTCCTGAGCGACCGGTCCTCCTTCGTGACCGGCACGGTGCTGCGGGTCGACGGCGGCGCACGGGCCTGAGCCTGCGGCCCGTGGGCGCGCCGTACGGCACTGAGCCGCTCCCCCGGTTCGGCGGCGGCCGGCGGCGGCCGCCGAGGGGCGGGCCGGGATCCGGTCAGCCGAGGCCGAGCACGCTCATGGTGCGCTCCGCCATGCGCCGCTCGCCGAGCGCGTTGGGGTGGACCGGGACGATGTTCTGCCCGAACAGGAGCGGCTCGATCCACCGGGTGCCGACGGCCTGGCAGGCGTCGTGGCCCGCGGAAGCCTGCGAGAAGTCCACGTACGTGGCCCCGGTCTCCTCGGCGGCGCGCTGGACGACGGCGTCGAGGTGGGCCTGCAACGCGTGCAGGTACGGCACGTCGCCGGAGGCGATCGGCATTCTGGCGAAGCAGGACGGGTCGGCCGTGGCGGGCGTGATCCAGGGGTAACCGAGCACCGCCACCCGGGCGTTGGGCGCCTTGGCCCGCACGGCCCGCAGCGCGGTCCTGAGCGCGGGGTAGGTCTTGGCGTCGATCGCGTCGTCGAAGGAGCTGCCGTAAGTGTCCTTGCAGGGGCTGCCCTTGCCTCCGCTGAGGATGCCCGCGGTACCGCAGAACGTGATGGCGTTGATGAAGGTGCCGTTGTCGTTGCCGCCGATCGTCAGCGTCACCAGGTCGGTGTTCGCGGTGACGGCGTCCGCCTGGGGTGCCACGCCCGGGTACTGGGCCTCGGTGAAGTCCTTGGTCTGGGCGGCGCCGCAGGTGACGTCCGTCAGCCGGGCTCCGGTGCGGGCGGCGATCACGTGGGGGTAGTCGGCGGTGGAGCGCAGACAGATGAGGTTGCCGACGTCCACGGGCAGGACGCCCGACGCGGCGCTGTAACTGTCGCCCAGGGCCGCGTAGTTCAGGGGCGCCGTGGCGTGGGCGGGTGCGGCGGTGAGGCCGAGGGCCAGCGTGCCGGCGAGGGCGGACGTCGCCGCGACGGCGCGGCGCAGGGCGTCGATGGACATGTGCACCCTCTTTCTCAGTCTTTCCAGGGCTTTGTCGGGCTTTCTCGGGACGGGGCACCCGGCAGGAAGGCATGGCGGTGCCCGGGCGTGTGCTGGTACGCGGGAACGCGGCGGCTCGGAGCAGGGGGAAGGGCCGGCCGCCGGGCGTGGTCGTGGGGGCACGCACCACGACGGCCGCGAGGTGCGGGGCGCGGGATTACCGCGGGGTTCTACCGATAGGTAATGTGCGGTCGCCGGAACGACGAGTCAACATTGTTGACCGAACTTCTTGAAACGCTCACTAAATCAGCGCCACCAACACCCCTGTCCCATAAGGGCGTTGTCGTCACTCTGCGGTCCGGTCACCCGCCTATGCTGGCCGCATGCCGCAGACCGGACCCGCCGCCACGACGCGCGAGGCCATCCGCACCGCCGCCACCCGGCTCTTCCGGGACCACGGCTTCGCGAGGACCACCGTCCGCCGGATCGCGGCGGACGCAGGGACCGACCCGGCGCTGGTGATCCGTCACTTCAAGAGCAAAGAGCTGCTGTTCCTGGAGACGATGCACCTGACCATCGACGACGAGCCGCTGCTCGACGTCCCGTTGGAGCGGCTCGGCGAACGGCTCGCCACGCTTCTCCTCGACCTCGACGGTGCCGCCCGCGGCATCTTCCTGGCGCTGGTGCACGGCAGCACGGAGCCGCGGATCCTGGGCCGCTTGCGGGAGACCCACGAGCGGGTGTTCGTCGATCCCCTGCGCAAGCGCCTGTCCGGCCCGGACGCCGACCTGCGCGCACGGCTGGCGGCGGCGCTGGCCGGAGGGCTGCTGTACGCGCTGTGGGTGGCGAGGGACGAGAGCCTGCTGGAGACGGACCGCGAAGCCCTCATCGCCCGTTACGGGGCGCTCTTCCAGGAAGTCCTGACTCCGCGCGCGTCCGGGTAGCCGACGGCGGGAGAACGCCGCCGCCCCGCCCCGCCTGCGTCACGAACTCGCCTTGGCCAGAGCCGCGAGCGTTTCGAAGTCCCAGGCGAGCGCGCCCGAGCGGAGGTCGGACGTGACCGCGTCGAGCCAGTTCAGCTCCGCGGTCAGCACGGCACGCCGGTACTCGTCCTCCAGCATCGTGACCCGCGGCAGTGCCAGCTGCCGGGCCCCCTCGGCCGCCGCCTCCAGCTCGGCCAGCTGGGCCCGTACCCGTGCGGCGCGGCTGGACAGGCCGGCCTCCGCCTCGTGCGGCAGCAGCATCATCGTGAAGGAGAGCGCCGCGGGGAACTCCGGGTACTCCGCGCGCGGCGCGGCCAGCATCTCGTGCAGCCACTCGCGCGTCACCGCGCGGCCCGCCTCGGTCACCTCGTACACCGTGCGCTCCGGGTACTGCTGATCCCGGCTGGTCTCGCGGACCGCGATGAGTCCCGCGTCCAGCAGCCGGTCGATGGTCCGGTACAGGCTCGCCCGCTGGCTGACGTTGACGACCTGGTCCTTCCCCCACTGCTTGATCAGCCGCTGGATGCCGTACGGGTGCAGCGGCTGCATGTGCAGGAGCGAGAGGACGGTGAGGCCGAGAGGGGAGCTGCGCATGCCCAAAGCCTAGCGGAGACGATCCTCAAGAGAACTAGTTGACCCAGGACTAGTTTCAGTGCAACTATCAATCCATGACGACAACGACTCCGCTCGTGTCCGCCGAGCGCATCCACGCGGACCACACCACCGTGAAGCACCTGGGCCACTGGACCGAGGCCACCGAGTACGAGGTGCGGGCGCGCCGCTCCACCGTCGTGCTGGACCTGCGCTCCCCACGGATCCGCTGGGACGAGCCGGTCACCGTCCACCTCGAACTCGCCTCCGGCGCGGTCACCCTGCTGCTGCCCGACGACGTCGCCGTGGACGGCTGGGACCTCGCCTTCCGCCGCCGCGGCCGGGTGAAGGACGCACAGCCCGGCGCCGGTTCGGCCCGGCTGAACCTGGTCGGTTCGGTCGACGACGGCGAGATCCGGATCCGCCGCGGCGGCAGCGCCCAGCTGACCGCCATGTGCTCTCGCGCCTACCTGGACGACCTGCGCCGCGCCCACCGCGACGGCGGCCTCCCCGTCGTCGACGACCCCGCCCGGAAGAGGAACAGCTGACATGACCCGCACCCGCACCGCGATCGTGGTGGGCGGCGGCATCGCCGGCCCGGTGGCAGCCCTCGCGCTGCGCCGGGCCGGGATCGAGGCCACCGTGCACGAGTCCCACACCAAAACCGCCGACGGCATCGGCGGAGCGCTGGGCGTCGCCCCCAACGGCAGGGCCGCCCTCGACCTGGTCGGACTCGACCGGGTCGGCGCGCCGATGAACGCCATCGTGCTGCAGAACCACAACGGCCGGACCATCACCGAGATCCGCCAGCCCATGCAGTTCACCTGGCGCGCCGACCTGTACCGGCGGCTCTACGACCTGGCCCGGCAGCAGGGCGTGCGGATCCACCACGGCCACGAACTGGTCGACGTCCGGGAGAGCGGCACCGGCGTCCGCGCCGTCTTCGCCGACGGCACCACCAGCGAGGAGGCCGACGTCCTGATCGGCGCCGACGGCCTGCGCTCCCGCGTGCGCCGGCTGATCGACCCCGACGCACCCCAGCCCCGCTACTCCGGGCTGCTCGGCTTCGGCGCCCGCGTCGAGGGCGCCGGGCTGCCGCCCACCGGCGACCGGATGTACATGGCGTTCGGCCGTCGGGCCTTCTTCGGATACCAGTCCTTCGACGACGGCACCGGCGTCTGGTTCGCCAACCTCCCCCACCCGTACCTGACATGGCAGCAAGTGAGTAAGACCACGAACGACGAGTGGCTGCGCCGGCTGGGCGGCGCCTTCGCGGACGACGCCGTCCCGGCCCTGGAGCTGCTGCGGCGCACCCGGCCCGAGGACCTGGTCAGCGCCGGACCCATGGAAGACCTGCCGCACGTGCCGCACTGGCACCGGGGCCGGATGGTGCTGGTCGGCGACTCCGCCCACGCCACCTCCCCCAGTTCGGGCCAGGGTGTCTCACTCGCCGCGGAGAGCGCCGTGGAACTCGCCCGCGCGCTCAGGGACCTGCCCCACGCCCAGGCGTTCCCCGCCTACGAACGCGCCCGCCGCACGCGCGTCGAACGGGTCATCGCCCAGGCCGCCCGCACCAACAGCGGAAAGGCGGCCGGCCCGGTGGGCCGGATCCTGCGAGACGCCCTCCTCCCTCTGTTCGCCCGCCTCGCCACACCCGAGAAGATGGCCTGGCAGTACGACCACCGCATCCCCTGGGACGCCCCCGTCACCGCCTGAGGCCGGGCCGACGGCCGCCGGGACGGCGTAGCCCGCCACCGGCCGGCCCGGCGGGCGACCCCGCCGCCACATCAGTGACCTGCGGGAACGGGGATAGGGTTCGGTATACGGCGGGACTTCATCGGCCGCGCCCACCAGGGCGCCGTCCGCACCCGCCGCGCCGGTGATCCTCCCCGCCGAAAGGACGACCATGAACCAGTCCTCCCCCGCGCCCACCGTGGAGCGCGTCGACGCACGGCATCGCTACGAGATCCGGGTCGGCGGCGAACGCGCCGGCCTCACCGCCTACCGTGACCGGGGCGAGCAGCGGGTCTTCTTCCACACCGAGGTCGACGACGCCTACGCCGGGCAGGGCCTGGCCGGGCAGCTGGTCGAGCACGCGCTCACGGACGTACGCGCCCTCGGCAAACGGATCGTTCCGGTGTGCCCGTACGTCGCGAAGTTCCTGAAGAAGCACGAGGAGTTCGCCGACATCACCGACCCGGTGACGCCCGAGGTCCTCGCCTGGCTCGACACGCAGCTGGGCTGAGCCCGGCCGGGCCCGGACACCGGCAGGTACAGGCCCGGCGTCAACCGCCGCTCCCCGGCCGGGGGTTGCCGGTGACCTCCGGCGGTGGCAAGATCCATCCAGCTCGACAGCATTTCCTCACACCCGTCGTTTCTCATCTCACGAGGGACTGAAGTCCATGGTTCCGGCGTCCCGCAGCGGCCGCCGCGGACACTGAGCCCTCTGCCCACCGGCAGCGCGCTCAGGTGCCCTCGCCTCTTCTCACGGCGGCCCGACGACACGGTGTCCAGCACACCGCCCATCTCGCTCACCGAGGTCGTTTCCCGTATGCCCGGCCACGCCAGGTCCTCAAGGGCCCGTGGCCGCCTTCACCGTGAGGTCTTTCCACCGTGCGCACCGATGTCCAGAGTTTTGCCGTCGCCCACCTGATGCGCCGCCCGGCGGCACGTGAAGTCGGCGGTTTCATCGTGGGGTTCGATCCCTCGACGACCAGCCCGTACGTCAACTACGCCACGCCCCTGCCCGGCGCCGCACCCACCGACCGGGACGTCACCGAGCTGGTCGCCGCGTTCCGCGAGCGCGGGCTCAGGCCCCGGCTGGAGTTCGCTCCGGACGCCGCCCCCGACGTCGAACCCGCGCTCCGCCGCGCCGGTTTCGGCACGGAGGCGGTGCACGAGTACCTGGTCTGCACACCCGCCACGCTCGGCGCCCCGGACTCCACGCCGGTGCCGGGGGCCCCGGTCCGTGTGGAGGCGCCGCGCACGGACGCGGAGTTCACCGCGATCGACGTCGCCCTGTCCGAGGCGTTCGGCCATGAGTGGCCGCCCTCCCCGGAGGGCGCGGCCCGGTTGCGGCGCACCGAGGAGGGCGGCGGGGCGGTCCGCTTCGTCCGCGCGCCGGGCGGCGGATGCGCCGGGGGCGCCCTCTGTTCGGCGCCCGCCGAGGGCACCGCGGAACTGGCGGGCGTGGGCACCCTTCCCGCGTACCGGGGGCGCGGGATCGCGGCCGCGGTCACCACCGCGCCGGCCGGGACCATGTTCGCCCGCGGCGCCCGGTCCGTCTGGCTGGAGTACTCGGGCGAGGGCTCCCGCCGTGTGTACGAACGCGTCGGCTTCCGGCCCGGCGGCACGCGCCTCTATCTGACGCTCGAAGGGTGACCCGGCCGGCTCAGCCCCCCGCCGGCAGCGGGTGGTCCTTGACGAAGCGGCGGATCTCCTCGGTGAGGAAGGCCGGGTTGTCCAGCTGCACCAGGGTGCGGGCGCCGGGGATCTCCACGTAGCGGGAGTCGGGCAGGAGTTCGGCGAGGCGGCGGCCGGTGGCCGGCGGCATCATGCGGTCGTCGGCGCCCCAGGCGACCAGTGCCGGTCGGGTGAACGACGGGAGGTTCGCGGCCGCCCTCAGGTAGGTGTCCCTGCGCGTGGTGCGCAGGAACTTGGCGAGGTCGCGCCGGATGTGACGGCTGGTCAGCAGGGGGGCGTACCAGCGGGCGATCAGCTCGTTCGGCAGTCGCCGCCTCGTCATTCCGCCGAGCGAGGTCTCCATCCGGGCCAGGAAGGGCAGGCGGAAGGACTGGACGAGGAGGAAGAGTCCACCGGGGACCCTGCTCGCCGCGCACAGGATGCGGCCCTGGACGCCCGGCGGGTAGTTGTCCAGGGCCTCGCAGGAGGTCAGGACGAGCCGGGCGATGCGCTCGTCCCGTACGCCGACGAGGAGTTGGGCCGTCCCGGTGTCGTTCTGGACGAGGGTGACGTCACGCAGGTCGAGCCGGTCCATGAACTCGGCCAGGAGCCGGGCGACGCCGTGCGCGGACAGGTCCGCGTCCGGTCCCATCGGCCGCCGGTGGCTGCCGCTCGGGAGCACCGGGGCCAGGACGCGGAAGTCCGGGCGCAGTGCCGTGATGACCTCGGCCCAGACCGACTCGTCGAAGCCCAGGCCGTGGACCAGGACCGACGACGGGGCCGTCGCCTCCGGTGTCCTCGTAGTCGATGGTTCCCGCGCTCAGCTCGATCTCCGGCATGCCCGTGCCTCCGACCCGGTCGGTTGCCTCGCCTGTCACTTGATAGAGCGTTCTAGTGACAGAATAGGGGCCGCCCGCGCGACGGCAACAGCGGCTTCCCGGAGGTTCACCCGTGAGCGACGGCAGGACGACCAGCACCCACGAGACCCGGCAGCGCATCGTGAGCGCCGGCATCGAGCTGTTCCGGCGCACGGGCTACACCGGTACCGGGATGAAGCAGATCGCCGAGGCCGCCGGGGCCCCCTTCGGGTCGATCTACCACTTCTTCCCCGGTGGCAAGGCGCAGTTGGGCGAGGAGGTGATCCGCACCTCGGGCGCCGTCTACCTGGGGCTCATCACCACGCTCATGACGCCGTACGAGGATCGCGTGGCGGCCACGGAGGACGCCTTCACCGCCGCGGCCGGCACCCTCGCCGAGCTGGACTTCGCCGACCCCTGCCCCATCGCCACGGTCGCGATGGAGGTCGCCGGCACCAACGAGGCGCTGCGACAGGCCACGTCCGAGGTGTTCGAGAGCTGGATCGACGAGCTGGCCGCGTACTACGCGCAGGGCGGCGTCCCCGAGTCCGCCGCCCGGGAGACGGCCGGGTCCGTCGTCGCCCTGCTGGAGGGCGCCTTCATGCTCGGCCGGGCCGCGCGCAGCACGGCACCGGTCCTGGCGGCGGGCAGGGCCGCCGCGGCGGTCGTACGGGCGGCGCTGCGCGGGGAGTGAGGGGCTCGCGATCGGTCAGGACCGGGTCGCCCGGTAGAGGTCGCGGAGCAGGGCGATCTCGGCTCCGTGGTGCAGCAGTTCCTGGTTGACCCACCAGACGATGTCCAGGAACGGCTCCTCCGCGTCGCCGCCGTGCGGGTAGGTGCAGTACCCGACCGTGTCCAGTGCGGTGTCGTCCACGCTCAGCAGGGCCGTACGCCAGGCCGCCGCGCCTGCCTCGAACGCGGCGACCGCCCCGGCCGCGTCCCCCTGGACCGGATGGGTCTCCCGGGTCGCCGAGCGGCTGCCGGCGGTGTGGTCCGCGCGGAGGGTCAGCATCTCGGTGAGATGGCTCGGCCGCCAGGCGAGGGTGGTGACCGGTGGCGGCCAGGGATGCGGGTAGGCGGCGGCGTCGCGGCCCCAGGAACCGGCACCGGCCAGGAGGGTCGCCCGGGGGCCCGGCCCGTCCGAGCGCCGCCTGACCGACCAGCATCCGGTCACGGGCTCCCAGAGGTACTCGTCGTCGGTCATCGCCGCCACCTCGGTCCGCGCGCCGTCGCCACTGTCCATGACGGGCCCGCTCAACCGCCCCACCAGGCGCTCGCGCGCGAAGTCGAACTGGTCCAGCAGCGGAAGCAGACGGGGCGGCACGCTCGTCATCGAAACCTCCTGAACGGCCGGGCCCCGACCGGGGCCGCGCTTCTGCCGACCGGCCACCCTGCCGCAACCCCGCTCCCACCCGCGCCCCGGTTTCCCCGCGGCCGTTCCAGCCCCATGGGCTCCGCGTCGCGCGTCCCCTCGCTGGAGGACTCCTTCGCCGACTAGGGGCGCGTGGCGTAGCGGTCCGTCGCGGCGACCAGGGTGTCCGCCATGCCTGGGGCCGTGGCGTTGTGGCCGGTGTTGTCCACGACGAGCAACTCGGCGGCCGGCCAGGCGTGCTGGAGGCGCCAGACGGTGCCGAGGAGGTTGCCGAGGTCGAGGCCGCCCTGGACGAGGGTGCCGGGGATGTCCTTGAGCAGGTGCGCGTCGCGCAGGATCACGCCCTGGTCGTTGCCCTCGCCGAGGAAGTGGTCGTTGCCCCAGTAGTGGGTGACCGTACGGGCGAAGCCCCTGCGGAAGACGGGGTCCTCGTAGCGGGGGACGGAGCGTGGCGGTGCGGGGATCACGGCCGTCTCCCAGTCGGTCCAGGCGCGTGCCGCCCGCTCGCGCACCTCGGGATCGGGTGATTCGAGCAGCCGGTTGAAGGCCGCGGCGAGGTTGCCGTCGCGGTCGTCGGCCGGCAGCACGGACAGGAACCGTTCGAAGGCCTCCGGGAAGATCCGGCCGACTCCCCTGGTCAGCAGCTCGACCTCGGCGTCGGAGCCCGTGGCGACTCCCGACAGCACCAGTTCGGAGACCACTCCCGGGCAGGTCTGCGCATGGCGCAGCCCGAGCACCGACCCCCAGGACACGCCCCACACCAGCCACCGCTCGATCCCCAGGTGCCGGCGCAGCAGTTCCAGGTCGGCCAGCAGGTGGGCGGTGGTGTTGACGCTCATGTCGGTGTCGTAGTGGCTCGCGTGCGGTGTGGAGCGGCCGCTGCCGCGCTGATCGAGGAGGACGATCCGGTAGGCGGCCGGGTCGAACAGGCGCCGCATGTACGGGCCGCACCCGGAACCCGGTCCCCCGTGCAGCACGACGGCGGGTCTGCCGTCGGGATTGCCGCAGGTCTCCCAGTAGACGTGGTTGCCGTCGCCCACGTCGAGCATGCCGTACTCGTACGGTTCGATCTCCGGGTAAAGAGGCATCCGGACACCGTAGCGACTCCCCCCGCACGCCGGCCTGCCGTTCCTCCGTGCTCCCCGGCGCCGGCCGGTGTCCGCTCACAGCTGCCGGCGCACCCCGGCCTCCCGTTCCGCCCGTTCGAGCTGGTGGCCGAGGTCGCCCTGCAGGGACGTACGGGCCCTGCCCCGCCGGCCCAGCGGAAGGACGGTCCGCTGGGCGGAGTCCTCCAGCAGCAGGGCGAGTCCGCCGTACAGGGCGAACAGGGCCAGGGCCACCCCGATCCAGCCGGCCGCGGTTTCCAGGACCGCCCCGCCCCCGGACTCGTACACGCCGGTCAGGACGAAGCGGCACGCGCCGATCAGCAGCAGCACCCCGAACAGCGGTTTGCCCTGCAGGGCGGCGACGCACAGGACCAGCATCAGCGGGGCGACGCTCAGCAGGAACACCGCCATGGCGGGGCTGCGCTGTCCCGGCGCCCCGGTCAGGGTGACCAGCGCGGTGCCCGCCCAGGCGCTGCCGAGGACGGACAGCCCGCAGGCGGCGCCGCCGTCACGGGCCAGAAAAGCGAACGTTCCGGCGAGCAGTTCCAGTGGCACCACGAACACCAGCACCAGCAGCATCAGCGGCCTCGTCTGGAGCAGGGGCACCCAGTGCAACTGCTCGGCGGACAGCAGGACGCTGCCGGTGCCGAAGGCGAAGAAGCCCAGCGGCAGGCTGCTGGCCAGCGGTCTGAGCATGATCCTCGTCAGGGCCTCCGGCCGGGGCGGCCCGCTCGTCGCGTCGTACGTTCCCGCTGCTGGTGGCGGCATCCGGATCACCCCGTCCCTTCGGGCCTCGAGCCGTACGTGTAGGTCCCGGGGTACCCCGCCGGCGCCGGTGCGTGCCGTCCCGCTCTCGCGCGGCGGGTTTCGGTAGTGTCCCGGGAGCGCCGCGGAATTGTCCGTGATCGGTAACAGAGGGAGCCCGTGATCCTTCCAGTCCGTCCTGGCAGATGCACGAGGACCTGGACACGGCGAGAAACGGGGCGGACATGGCGCGGCATGGCGGGCGGGGATGGTACGGCACGGTGATCGGGGCGGCGGTCGGGGTCACGGCGGTGGCCGCCGCGGCCTCGGTGTGGTCCGCGCAGGCCGGGCAGTCGGGAGGCGCCCCGGCCGCGCCGGGTGCCGCGGCCCGTCCCGTCGTGCCGCGGACGGTGACGGTGTCCGACAGCATCGTCCATGCCTCCGACCGGGGCACGCACGCCGTCAACATCACCATCGACGACGGGCCCGACCCGACCTGGACGCCGCAGGTGCTCCAGGTGCTGCGCGACAACGGGGTGAAGGCGACGTTCTGCATGGTCGGCACCCAGGCCGAGGCGCACCCCGACATGGTCAGGCAGGTGGTGGCGGCGGGACACCGGCTGTGCGACCACACCGTCTCGCACGACACCACGATGGACCGCAAGTCCGAGGCCTACCAGTCGCAGCAGATCCTGGGCGCCGAACAGCAGATAACCAAGGCTTCCGGGGGCGTGCGGCCGATTTACTACCGGGCGCCGGGCGGCGCGTTCACCCCGTACAGCCGGCATCTCGCGGCCTCTCACGGGATGCGGCCGCTGGGCTGGAACGTCGACTCCAAGGACTTCGAGCGGCCGGGCACCGGCGCCATCATCGCCACCGTCAAGGGGGAACTGTCCAACGGCCCCACCATCCTCTTCCACGACGCGGGCGGCGACCGCGCCCAGACCGTGGCGGCGCTGCGCGAACTGCTGCCCTGGCTGAAGCAGCAGGGCTACGCGTTCGGTTTCCCGGTGCGCTGAACGGGCCGGGCCGCCGCGGGCTATGTCGCCGGCCGGTGAACCCCGAGGGAATTCTTGGTCACCGAACGGCCTGGACGACTGTTCGGTTCCGCCGGGGTGTCTACCATGAGGCCGTCCCGCCGGCGATCGCATCGCCGCCCGGACAGCTGCGTACGTCGTCCCGGAAAGGCTCAGCATGCCGTTGCCCCGCCTCGGCACGCGGCCGGTTCGTCTCCGGACGGCCCCAGCCGTGTTCCTCGTCCTCGCCGTCGCCCTCGCGGGCACCGTGCTGGCCCTCTCCCTCGGCGGACTGCGGCACGGCCGGACCTCCGCCGACGGCACCCGGCACATCGTCGTCGAGGTGTCGGAGAGCCACTGCGGCCGGGGCTGGACCCGGCCCGAGCCCGGAGTGCAGACCTTCGACCTGCACAACTCCTCCGACGGCGCCGCCGAGGTGTACCTGGAGGATCCGGCCAGCCAGGCGGTGTACGGCGAGGTGGAGGGCATCAGCCCCGGCACCACACGGCAGTTGACGGTCCGGGTGGGCAAGGGCACGTACGCCTTCAAGTGCGTGCCCGACGACGCCGACGCCGTCACCGGGCCCAGCGTCCGGGTGACGAGCGGACAGCGCGGTCCGGGCGCCGCGCCCGTCTCCGAGCACGACCTCATCCCGCCCGCGCTCGCCTACCAGAAGTGGGTGGGCGACGGGCTGTCCGACGTCGTCCGGCTGACGGCGAGCCTCCGGGACGCGGTCGACCGCGGTGATCTCGGCGCCGCCCGGTCGGCCTGGCTGCCGGCACACCTCGCGTACGAGCGGCTGGGGGCCGCGTACGACGCGTTCGGGGACGCGGACAAGGCGATCAACGGCACCGACGCCGGACTGCCCGGCGGGGTGCACGACAAGGGCTTCGCCGGGTTCCACCGGATCGAGTACGGGCTGTGGCACGGCGAGTCGGCCGACGGCCTGCGCGCCCCGGCGGCAGCCCTGGTCAAGGCCGTGACCGGGCTGCGGGACAACTGGTCGCAGACCCGGATGGACCCCGCCCAGCTGGGTCTGCGCGCGCACGAGATCCTGGAGAACACCGTGCAGTTCGAGCTGACCGGCCGTACCGACTACGGCAGCGGCAGCAACCTCGCCACCACCCGCGCCAACCTCGACGGCACCCGCGAGGTCCTGTCCCGGCTGCACCCCCTGCTCACCACCCGGTACGCCGATCTGGCGGGCCTGGACAGCGAGTTGGACCGTGCTCAGCACACCCTGGACGGTTTCCGGCACGGCGCCGGCTGGACCCCGCTCGACCATCTGACCCGCGCCCAGCGGGAGCACACCGACGCGGTCCTCGGCGACCTGGTGGAGCGGCTGGCGTCGGTAGCGACCCTGTGCGACCCCCGGAGGACCGTGTGAGCACCGCCGAACGACCCGAACGATCCGAGGGCCTGGGCAGGCGCCGCTTCCTGCGCGGCGCCGCCCTCGCGGGCGCCGGTCTCGCCACCGGCGCCGCCGCCCCCGAGGCCCCGGCGGCCACGCCCACGACCGCGTCCGTCGCTCCGTTCCACGGGGAGCACCAGGCCTCGGCGACAGCCGCTCCGCGCCGGACCTGTGTGTTCGCCTCGCTCGACGTCACCTCCGAGAACCGCGCCGAACTCACCGACCTGCTGCGCACCCTCACCGAGCGGGCCCGCCTCCTCACCTCCGGCGGCACGCCGTCCCCGGTGGGCATCACCGGCCCGCCCGCCGACTCGGGCATACTCGGCGGCCGGCTGCCGTCCGGGCAGTTGGCCGTCACGGTCGGCGCCGGCGCCTCGCTGTTCGACGACCGGTTCGGCCTCGCCGCGCTGAAGCCGCGGCGGCTGACCGCCATGCCCGCCTTCCCCGACGACGACCTCCAGCCGGACTGGTGCCACGGCGACCTCAGCCTCCAACTGCACGCCGACGACACGGACACCGCGCTGCACGCGCTGCGCGACATCGCCCGGCACACCCGGGGCGGGACGCAGGTCCGCTGGCGGCTGGACGGCTTCAGCAGCCCGCCCCGGCCCTCCGGCACCCCGCGCAACCTCCTCGGGTTCAAGGACGGCACCGCCAACCCGGACACCACCAGCGCCCGCGAGATGCGGCAACTGGTGTGGGTGGGCAAGGACATGGGCGAGCCGGACTGGGCGGTCGGCGGCAGCTACCAGGTCGTGCGGCTGATCCGCATGCTCGTGGAGTTCTGGGACCGGGTCTCGCTCAGCGAGCAGGAGCGGATGTTCGGGCGGGCGAAGGAGTCCGGGGCGCCGCTGGACGGCGACCACGAGCACGACACGCCGAAGTACGCCGACGACCCCAAGGGCGACGTCATTCCGCTGGACGCCCATATGCGGCTCGCCAACCCGCGCACCCCCGGCACCGCGGACCAGCGTCTGCTGCGCCGCGCCTACAACTACGACCGAGGCATGGACGCCAACGGCAACCTCGACATGGGCCTGCTGTTCACCTGCTACCAGCAGGACGTGGTGCGGCAGTTCGAGACCGTGCAGCACCGGCTGGCGGGCGAGCCGCTGACCGACTACATCAGCCCGTTCGGCGGCGGTTACTTCTTCGCGCTGCCCGGGGTGCGGGACGCCTCGGACTGGTACGGGCGCGCCCTGTTCGACTGAACCTGTCCGGACAAGTCTGCGGCCAGTTGGGTCAATACATCGTCAAGTTTTGCCCCAGGTTCCCTGACTCGGTGTTCACCCGCACGCCATGATGGCTCCGCCGTCGCGCCCCGCAGGGGGCGCAGCATCCGTGATCGTACGACGCACAGACGTTCTGTCCGGAGGGGTAAACCACCATGGCAAGCAGAGGAAGACGAGCCGCGATGCGGAGCCTGGGCGCACTGGCGGGGGCCGCCGCGCTCACCGTGCTCGGCAGCAACGCGCCGGGCTGGGCGGCCGCGTCCACCGGGGCGCAGGGCGGGCACTCCTCGACCGCAACGCCGATCAAGCATGTCGTCGTGCTCTTCGACGAGAACATCTCCTTCGACCACTACTTCGGCACGTACCCGAAGGCCGCCAACACCGACGGCACGAAGTTCACCGCCTCGAAGAACACCCCGAAGGACATCGACACCCTCGCGCACGCCGGGCTGCTGAAGCACAACCCGAACCAGTACGCGCCGAAGCGGCTGTCCCCGTCCCAGGCGATGACCTGCGACCAGAACCACTCCTACGGCGCCGAGCAGTACGCCTACAACGGCGGCAAGGCCGACCAGTTCGTGCAGAACACCGAGGTCGACAAGTGCAGCGGCGGCCTGTTCGGCGAGCCCGGCCTGTCGATGGACTACTACGACGGCAACACCGTCACCGCACTGTGGAACTACGCGCAGCACTACTCGCTGAGCGACCGTTCCTTCAGCTCGGTCTACGGGCCGTCCACGCCCGGCGCGCTGAACCTGATCTCGGGTCAGACGCACGGCGTGACGTCCATGGACCCGACCTCCGGCACGGACAACCCGAAGCAGACGTCGACGCCCGACGCGTACACGGTGAAGTCCCCCGACGCCAAGGGCGTGGGCACGGTCATCAACGACCCCGACCCGGCCTTCGACGACTGCTCCGGCAAGGACCACACGAGCAGCAACGCGCTGGCGGCCATGCAGGGCAAGAACATCGGTGACCTGCTCAACACCAGGAAGGTGACCTGGGGCTGGTTCCAGGGCGGCTTCCGCCCCTCGACCGCGTGGACCGGCAACGCCGGCTCGTACGCCAAGTGCGACACGACTCACACCAACGTGGGCGGCGCGGCCGTGGCGGACTACAGCCCGCACCACAACCCGTTCTCGTACTACAAGTCGACGGCCAACCCGCACCACCTGCCGCCGAAGAGCGTCTCCGAGATCGGCCACAACGGGCAGGCCAACCACAACTACGACCTGACCGACTTCTCCGCCTCGCTCAAGGCGGGCAGGCTCCCGGCGGTCAGCTTCGTCAAGGCCGGTGAGTTCCAGGACGGCCACGCCGCCTACTCCGACCCGGTCGACGAACAGCACTTCCTGGTCCAGCAGATCAACGCGATCCAGAGCTCGCCGCAGTGGAAGTCCACCGCGATCGTGGTCGCCTACGACGACTCCGACGGCTGGTACGACCACACCTACGTCGCCCCGCGCAACGGCTCGACGGACACCTCGCTCGGCTCCAACGGCAAGGCCACCGACAGCCCGGCCTGCCAGAAGGGCCCGAAGGCCGCCGGTGGTTACGCGGACCGCTGCGGCCCCGGCACCCGCCAGCCGCTGCTCGTGATCTCGCCCTTCAGCAAGGTCAACAAGGTCGACCACACCCTGACGAACCAGGCGTCCATCACCCGGTTCATCGAGGACAACTGGCGCGCCGGCCGCATCGGCGACCACTCCTTCGACGCCACGGCCGGCTCCATGGCGGGCATGTTCGACTTCCGGCACCCGAACGACAAGCAGGTGCTGCTGAACTCGGACGGCTCGGTGAAGTCCGTGGGCCCGATCAAGCAGGTCGCCGCGGTGGCCACGAGCATCACCCCGGGCCCGGCCATGCAGAACGCGGCCGCCACGTCCGACGCCTCCGGCTTCCCGGCGCTGCCGGTGAGCCTCGGCGTGGGCGCGCTGCTCGCCGCGGGTGCCACCGGCACCTACCTGACGCTGCGCCGCAAGCAGCAGGCCTGATCGCCTGACACCCTGACGAGGTGGTGCGCCCCCCGGATTCTTCCGGGGGGCGCACGTGTGTGCGGAACGGCCGGAGCCCCGTTTTCGCGCGGGGAGAGTCGCCCGTCGCGGACCGGCCGGGAAATCGAGTGGTCGGTGTCCGGGCCACGGTGCTGGGATGGCGCGATGCGACACGAGGTTTCGATGGTGGTGGACCGGGGCCGGTACGAGGACGCGGTGACGCCGTGGGAGCAGGAGTCCTGGCGGGCGTCGGCCCTCGGCTGGGTCGAGGACCGGCTCGCCGCACAGGGCCTGCGCGCGGCCGGCGACCTTCACGTGCGGCTGCGGCCCTGGTCCGTGCTGGTGCGGGTGCCCGTCGAGGGGCGGGAGGCGGTCTGGTTCAAGGCCAGTCCGCCGGCCGGCGCCTTCGAGGGCCCGCTGACCGCCGCGCTGGCCCGCTGGGTGCCCGGGCATGTGCTCGAGCCGCTGGCCGTGGACGCCGAGCGGGGTTGGTCGCTGCTCCCGGACGGCGGCGACCTGTTCCGGCAGGTGCTCGCGCGGGAGACGGTCGGTCCGGGGGCCTGGGCGGACCTGCTGCGCCAGTACGCGGGCGTGCAGCGCGCCCTGGTCCCGCACGCCCGCGAGATGGAGCGGCTGGGGGTCCCCTCGGCCCGGACCCTCGACCTGCCCGTGGTCTTCGACAAGCTCCTCGCCGGGAACACGGCGCTCACCCCGGACGCACGCGCCCGGCTCGGCGCCCTGCGGCCCCGCCTGGTGGACTGGTGCGCCGAACTCGCGGCCGCGGGCATCGAGGACAGCCTCGACCACGCGGACCTGCACGACGGCCAGCTGTTCCGGCCGGCGCCGGGCCGGTTCACGTTCTTCGACTGGGGTGACGCCGCCGTCTCGCACCCGTTCTGCAGCCTGCGTGTCACCGCCGAGCGGGCCCGCGAGCGCTACGGGCCGCAGGTGCTGCCCCGGCTGCGCGACGCCTACCTGGAACCCTGGACCGGCACCGGCCGCACACCGGCCGGCCTGCGGCGCGCGGCGAGTCTCGCCTGGCGGCTCAGCTCCCTGGGCCGCGCCGCCTCGTGGGGCCGCGTGTTCCCCTCCGCGTCCGGTGCGGAGCCCGGAGCCGAGCAGGGTGCCGAGTGGCTGCTCGAACTCCTCAACGAGCCGGCCTTCTAGGCGTTTTGACCGGGCGCTCGGCACGCTGGCCCCGGCCGCGTGCGCGGCGGACACTGGGCGGTATGACCCGTACCCGCGCGTCCGCCGCTCCCCCGCCCGGCCGCCGCGCCGTGCTGGCGGCCCTGGCCGGTGCGGCGCTCGGCGGGGCGGGCTGCTCCGGGCGCCCGGCCCCCGCCGCGCACCCGTCACACGAGCCCCACCCGTCCCCGAGCCGCGCCATGCCCTCCGCCTCCCCCTCCGCCGCGCTGCCGCGCACCACGCCGTGGCAGCCGACGTCCGCCGAGGTCGAACCGGCGGCGAAGCTGCGCGCCGTGCGAGCGGTGGAGGCGATCGGCGCCTGGCCCGAGGGCCATGGCGGACCGGCCGCCGCCCGGACCCGGGTCGCGGCCCTCGGGCTGCCGACGGCGCTCGTCGACCAGGCGGGACCGCTGCTGCCGACGGCCGACCAGGCCGCGCTTCAGGTCCTGGACGCGCAGTACGGCGGGATCCTGTCCCGGTCCGCGAGTGTGCTGGTGGTGTGCCGGCAGTGGACCCGGCGGGGCGGCACGGTCGACGCGGGCGGGACGACCGTCGACGTCCGGCTCTCCCGTGGGGCGCGCGGCTGGACGGTCGACGCCCTGCATCCCGCGCATCCGGGTCCGGCCGCCCGGTCGCTGCCGGCGGACGTCCGGGCCGCGCTGTCCGACCACCGGATCACGCTGCCGCCCGCCGCCGTCGCCGATCTGCGCAGCGGGCTGGTGCACGCCGGAGTGGCCGGCGCGATGCTCGCCCTGGCCCGGAGCTACCGGCTGGAGGTCAGCGTCGTCCGCTCCGGGCATCCGCTGTACGTGTTCGGCACCGGCAGGCCGAGCGACCATCCGCGCGGGCGGGCCTTCGACGTGTGGCGGATCGACGGCCACCCGGTCGTCGATCCGGCGACCCCGCGCGGCCTGATCGAGCGGTTCATGCGGGACGCGGCCGCCGACGGGTCGTACAACGTCGGCGGGCCCGTACTGCTGTCGGGCGGCGGCCCCGGCCAGTTCTTCAGCGACGCCACCCACCACGACCACGTGCACATCGGCTTCCGCACCTGACCCGGTCACCCGTTCGGGCGTACGGTGGCGAGCCGGTCGCGGGTGCCCGGGCCGCCCTGCCGCTCCTGTCCGCGCGCCCTCCGTCCGGGAGCGCGGCGGGGTTGCGCCGGGGCCCGGAGCGTCGGGACGCTGGAGCGGACGTATCCGGGAGGTGACGTGGCTCCGGCACACAGCACTGCACCGAACGACGGCCCCGGCCTCGGCCGCCGGCGCTTCCTCTGCGCCTGCGCCGGTGTCGGCCTCGGCACCGCCGCCGGGTGCACGGCCGCGCCGTCGGCCCCGCGGTCCACGGGCGCCCACGGGGGGCGGCTCAGGCCGGAGGCGGAACGGGACGCGCCGGGCACCGACGCCTGGCGGCTCGGCCCGAACGGCCCGCCGGACGCGGTGGCGGGCTACGCGGACCGGGTGAGCGTGACACCGGGTGAGAGTTTCGGCCTGCATGTCTCGACCACCGCTGCGTCCTTCCGGGTCTCCGCGTTCCGGGTCGGCTGGTACGGCGGACGGCAGGCCCGCCGGATCTGGGCGTCGGGCCGCATACCCGGCCGCGCCCAGCCCGCCCCGCACACGCTGCCCGCCACCCGCACCGTGCGCGCCGACTGGCCGGTCACCCTGCACGTGGACACCTCCGGCTGGCCCGAGGGCGCCTATCTGCTGCGGCTGGAGGCGGACACCGGCCGCCAGCGGTACGTCCCGCTCGTGGTCCGCTCCGCCGACGGCGCGGGCCGTACGATCCTGCTGCACGCCCCGGCCACCTGGCAGGCGTACAACCGCTGGGGCGGCAGCAGCCTCTACGCCGGCGTGTCCGGCGCGTACGCCACCCGTTCCCTCGCCGTCAGCTTCGACCGGCCCTACGACGACGACGGCGCCGAGAAGTTCCTGGTCTACGAGCGGGCGCTGGTGGTGCTCGCCGAGCGCCTGGGCATCCCGCTCGCCTACAGCACCGGCGTCGACGTCCACCGGGATCCCTCGGTGCTGCGGGGCGCGCACGCCGTCGTCTGCCTGGGCCACGACGAGTACTGGACGCCCGAGCAGCGGGCGCACGTCACCGCCGCGCGGGACGCTGGGACGAACGTCGCGTTCCTCGGCGCGAACACCTGCTTCCGCCGGGTCCGGCTGGAGTCCGGGGAGCGGGCGGACGACCGTACCGTGGTGTGCTACAAGACCTCCTACCGCGCGGACCCCTGCTACGCGTCCCACCCCGCGCTGGTCACCACCGACTACCGGCAGCCGCCCGGCGCCGACCCCGAGTCGTCCCTGACCGGTGTGCTCTACGAGGGCTATCCCGTCGACGCGCCCTATGTCGTCCGGGAGCCCGGCCACTGGCTGTACGACGGTACCGGCGTCCGCTCCGGGGACGCCTTCGCCCACCTGGTGGGCGTCGAGTACGACCGGGTCACCCACGGCGCCCCGACCCCCGGCCCGCTGGAGATCACCGCGCACTCCCCGCTGGTGTGCGGCGGCCGCCCCAGTCACAGCGACTCGGCGTACTACACCGCCGCCGGCGGAGCGGGCGTCTTCGCGACCGGCACCATGCGCTGGGTGGAGGCGCTCGTGGCCGGGACGGGCGAACTCGGCCGCGACCACGGCATGGACGCCCGCACCCGCGCCTTCGTCACCCGCACCACCGAGAACCTCCTGCGCACGTTCGCGCGGGGCCCGGCGGCCCGGCACGCCCCGCCGCCGCGCTCCAACGTGGCCGAGGTGTACTGGACCTGACCCGGGGAAACGGTGTGCCGCCGGTGGCGTTGAGGATCTCGGCGGAGACGTGGAGGGCCTCCCTGTGCCCGGGGACTGGAAGGCCGGCCGGGTTCCCCCGTCCCGGCGGGCGAAAGCGTCCCCGTCAGTCCCCTTCCGACCGCAGCTGGTCCCGGCGGGCCATGTTGTACAGACGCCACAGGTGCTTGGCCACGGCACAGGGCGCGGAATCGGCACGGCACTGGCGGCATGCGTGGACGTGCTGCTCGTACTGGATACGGGCGGCTTCCAAGACATCGTTGGCAGAAGACATGTGCATCTCCGGGCAGGGCGCGTCCTCGGACGCGTCGAGTTGACTGACGGGTACACCCAGAGCGAAAGATGATCATGTTACTGCCGGTACTGGGAAGTGGGCGGGGAGCTCAGGATTCCGGTCCCGCGGAGCGGGGCGACCGCCGGGCCGACCATGCCCTGGAGGCGATGCCCTGCCCCCCTTTGCCCGCACCTCGTGATCGCAACTCCGAACTCCTGCTGTTCAGCCCTGGGGCGTCCATTCGTTCGCGAGGAGGCCAAGGATGGCTTCGTCTGCGTGTGCGCCGTGCACCCAGGCAGAACGTCGCAGTGTTCCCTCTCGTGTGAACCCGACCCTGGTTGCCGCCGCGAGCATCGGGGTGTTGTCCGCGAGGGTCTCGATCTGCAGGCGTTGCAGTCCGCGTACGGCGAATCCGTACTCGCACAGAGTGTGCACGACATCGACGCTGAGCCCGCGGCCACGGAATGCGGGTCGCAGGGCGATCCCGATGTGAGCCGTCCGGTTGTGTGTGTCGATGCCCCAGAGCAGGGCCTCGCCGACCAACTCCTGCGACTCCAGCTCGACAACGGAGAAGCATGCTGCCTCGTCCGATGGTCCGGCCACAGCGAAGGGCGAGTTTCCCGAACCTGGTGGGATCGGCCGCCACGGGCGAGAGTCGGCGCGTGACCGTGTGGGCACATCGTCGTACAACTCGGTGTGGAGAACTGGAACGTCGCTCTCGTGACGGGCACGCAGCCCGATCTTTTTGCCATGTATCACAGGGCATTGCTATACGAGGGAGACTGGCCGATCAACCAAGTTCCCCCACCCGCTCCACACAGGTAGCAGTCAGCAGAGCCCGAGGAGTCCGAGTCGCCTGACAACGCCGAAGCCCTGGTTGCGGCCGCGCCCCTTGACACAGGCATCACGCCGGTCCACTGTCACTGGCAATCGACGGGGGACATGATGAGCTCAGATGCGGACGCGCCGAAGCGGACTTCGGCCCTGTCCTCGGAGGGGCCGCTCCGGACATCCAACTGGCCCGACGGCGGGGGAAGACGAGCTCTCCACTGGGGCGCCTGGGCGGGAATCGCGGGCCCCATCTTGTTGATCGTCTATTTCGCCGTCCCAGCGCTGGCGAGCTGGCCCTACGCGGGCGCCTCACCCCATCGGCTGATCACCTACGCGAACAGCCACACCTTGCTGTTCTACGCGGGCGGGTGGCTCCAAGCGACCGGCGCGACGCTCAGCATCCTGTTCTTCCTGACCCTCCTGAACCGCAGTGGCACCGTGCGGCAGATGGCCGGGCTCGTCACCCTCGTGGCCTGCGCGATACTGCTCGCGGTGGTCCTCGTCGAAGCGGCCTTCCTGGAAGCGGTACCCGCCGCCGCTCATGCGAAGGACACGGCCACCGTCGCCACTGCCTTCGCCCTGAGCAACGGAGTCTTCGCGCGCATCTTCCCGCTGGCGCCCGCCCCGTTGCTCTTCATCGGCATCGGATACGCCCTGCGCCCCTCCGTGCTGCACAAGCGGTATGCCGACTCCGCCAAAATCGTTGCGGCACTCTTCGTCTTCGCGGGCATCGCGGCCGTCTTCGGCACCCCCGGGCTCATCTTCGCCATCGTCATGTCGGTCGTGCAGGCCATTTGGATTCTCACCGCCGCCATCGCCCTCAGCGTCGCCTCACGGCGCACCCTGCAGACATAGACATCAACGATCGCGGACAGCGACGCACTCAAGCACGCACCCACAGCCGCCCGCTGGGGGTCAGCCGCGTGCTGTTCGCAGGAGGACGGACCGCGCGTGGGCCGCCGCCTTCGCCCCCGCCGCCAGGGCTGCTGACTTGGTCGGGCACTCTCCGTAGATGAGGATGACGCTGCCCATGCGGATGTAGATCGTGTAAGCCCGCTCCCCGGCGTTCGGCGTAGAGGATGGAGCGGCACTTCCGCCGTTCCACGTCGTCGTCTCCTGGACGAACGACTCGTCCCCCATCTGCGCCTTGGTCCGAGCGAAACGCAGGGTCTGCGCGGGAACCTGCTTGAATCCCACCGCAGACACCGTGGTCTGCGGACAGGCCGCCACCACGGCCCACTTCAGAGCGAAGTAGTGAACTGCATGCTGACGAGACATAGGCACAAGTTGCTCGAACGCAACGAGCTTATCGCCTGAGTCATCCGACTCGGTGAGCTGCTCAACGCGCGGAGCTTTCGTTCGGTACAGCTCAGCCACGACGCTTTTGGCGCGGGTGGGACAGTCCGCCCCCAGCTCACCCTTCTGCGGACCTGCCCCCGACCCGACGAGTTCTCCTGGGTCTCCGCCCTTGGACCCGAGCAGTGCCGGCAGCAACTCCCGCGCTTTAAAGACCTTCGAGGCAGCGGCGCTGCCGTCCAGGCCCGGAATGAGAGCCGTCGACGCGGAAGAACGCGTCAGACCCCCTGAACTTGCTCTGTTATGGCCACAAGCAGCCGTAAGCAGAACCAGTGCCGCGGCACTGATCACCGCTACCGAACGTCGCACGTTCCCTCCCCTGCCGTATGGGCATCCGCTGCACGGCGCTGCGGGCCGCCCACCGACCAACGCCTACTCGCTCGGGCGGACCACCGAGCAACGCAATCGCTCAGCGTTTGCGAGCAGGCTACGACCTCACCGCCGGCTCCCCTCGTCATCCTCCAGCAGCCCGAGCCGAGAGCTGGACCCCCACGACGCCGCTCGGCGGGCTCGCCGCCGGGGGCGCCACCGTGACCGTCGTCT
>NZ_JBSGDB010000082.1:0-24066 GCF_053602155.1 Streptomyces sp. NPDC004561 | reverse complement strand
CGGCTGGGGCCCGGCCGGCGCCGCCGCGCCCACCTCCGTCGAGAACCCGGCGGCCGCGGCCGCCCTCGACCCCGGCATGCTGACCCGTGCCTCCCCGGCCGCCTGGGAGACCTCGGCCCGCACCGACTTCTCCGTGTGGCCCGCGCGCGGCCCGCTCACCGGCGACCAGGCGCTGCTGCACCGCGCCCTGGCCGTCTGGGCCCGGCCCGGACAGAGCGTCCGGGTCTCGGCCACCCCCGGCACCCAGACCGGCGGCCCGGCCGGCCCGCCGCAACTGCTGTACGCGGGCGAGGTCGACAGCGCGCGCGTGGTGATCCTCTACGACGGCCTGCGCATCGCCCGTTACGCGGAGCCCCGGGACGGCACCAAGGGCGCGGCCCTGGACTTCACCCGGGCCGACGGCGCGACCGCGGCCGAGGCGAGCGCGCTGGTGCTGGGCCGCGCCGACGGCAACGTCCGCTATCTCACCGCCCCCTGGGTGAAGAAGGCCGCGGGGCGGAACCTGATGAAGCCGGCCTCGGCGCCGACGCCCCTGGCGGTGACCGACGGGGTCACCGCGCCGCTGGCCAGCCCCGCGCTCCAGCCCGGCAGCTGCACCTCGTGGACCGTGCTCCAGCTGACCGGCAGCTCCGGCAGCGAGCTCTCCACCGACCTCGGCGAGCTGGTCCCGGCCCATCTCACCGCCGGCCGCCCCGGCGCGCCGGGCGAGGCCGCGGACGCCGCGGGGCTGCGGGCCTGGGCGCCGTTCGCCTGCTCGCTGGCGGGCGAGCGCTCGGCCGGCATCAGGAGCGTCAACGCCTGGGCCTACGCCCAGCAGCCGCTGCCCGACGGCAGCGGGGCGGCCGCGTGGGTGTGCACCCGGGCCGAGACCTGGCGCGGCGGCGGCACGGCCGCGCTGGCCCAGTTCCGCACGCCCGGCGGGCAGTACGGGGCGGTCGCGGCCAAGGCCACGGACGTGCCGGCGTGCGGTCCGCGTGATCCGCATGTGCTGGCCGGGGTGCTGTGGAAGTCCCACGGCGGGCACTGGTACCTGCTCGCCGCGGGCAGCGAGGGCACGTCCTCGATCCGGTCGACGGGCGGGGTCACCGCCACCGGGCAGGGGCAGTTGCTGGTGGCCCGGGCCCGGCAGGGGGTCCAGGCCGAGCTGAAGGGCACGCTGGCCGGCGGGCGGTCGATCAGCGCGTTGCGGTAGGCGGGGCACAGCCGGACCTTGTTGACATCCGCGTAAACAAGCCCGTCCCCAGGGGTTCTCAGACGCCCTACCCATCAGTACATTGACGCCATGTCTAACACGCAGGCCCGGCCGGTGGAGTCCGAGCGCGTGGCTCTCAAGGCCCGCAACGTGTCCTTCTCGTGGGAGGACACGCCGCTGCACTGGGTGCCCGGCGACCCGTTCACCACGCACACCATCAACGTGCTGCACCTGCTGCTGCCCGCCGGTGAGCGGTGGTTCGTGCACGTGTACAAGCAGGCGCTGCCGCTGATCCGGGACGACCGGCTCCGCGAGGACGTCCTCGGGTTCATCGGGCAGGAGGCCATGCACTCCCAGGCCCACGACGAGGTGCTGCCGCACCTGCGCGAGCTGGGGCTCGACCCGACGCCGTACACCGCGCAGGTCGACTGGTTCTTCGAGAAGCTGCTCGGCGACCGCACGCTGCCACCGGGGAAGGCCCGCCGCTGGTGGCTGCTGGAACGGATCGCGCTGATCGCGGCCATCGAGCACTGCACCGCCTTCCTCGGCGACTGGGTGCTCAACGCGGCCGAGCTGGACCGGCGCGGCGCCGACCCCACCATGCTGGACCTGCTGCGCTGGCACGGCGCCGAGGAGGTCGAGCACCGCTCGGTCGCCTTCGACCTGTTCCTGCACGTCGACGGCGGCTACCGGCGCCGGGCCCGCACCTGGGCCCTGGCCTTCTCGGCCCTGCTGTTCATGTGGCAGCGCGGGGCGCGCTTCTTCATGGAGAACGACCCGACCCTGGTGGACGCCAAGGCCTCCTTCAGGGAGTTCCATCGCAGCGGCCGCCGCGGCACCCTGCCCGGCACCGGCGCCATGCTCAGGTCCATCCCGCGCTACCTCAGCCGGGGCTACCACCCCTCGCAGGAGGGCTCCACCGCGCAGGCCGTCGCCTACCTTGCCGCATCCCCGGCCGCGCTGGCGGCCGAGAAGGCGGTGTCGTGATGCCCGGGCTGCGGACCGTCGCCCTCGTCGCGGGCGCCGCCCTGCTCACCCGCCGGGCCCTGCGCCGCCGTGTCCAGGCGTCGCCGCTGTGGCCGCTGCCCGCCCTGGACCCGCCCGTCTCCGGCCGGCCGCGCCCGCGGGCCCTGCGGCTGCTGCTCGCGTCGCACGAGACGATCGCCGACGGTGTCGTACAGCTGCGCCTGGAGGGACACGAGCTGACCCGCTGGGAGCCCGGCGCGCATCTGGACCTGGTGCTGCCCTCGGGGCTGGTGCGGCAGTACTCGCTGTGCGGGGACCCCGGGGACACCTCCTCGTACACCGTGGCCACGCGGCTGGCCGAGGACGGGCGCGGCGGCTCGCGGGAGGTGCACGAGCAGCTCGCGGAGGGCATGGAGCTGGAGGTGCGCGGACCGAGGAACCGTTTCCCCCTGGTCGAGGCGCCCTCGTACGTCTTCGTCGCCGGCGGCATCGGCATCACCCCGGTCCTGCCCATGCTGCGGGCCCTGCCGGACGGCACCGCATGGCGGCTGCTGTACGGCGGGCGGACCCGGGCCTCGATGCCCTTCCTGGAGGAGGTGCGCAAACTGGCCGGCGACCGGCTGACGCTCGTCGCCGAGGACGAGGACGGGCGGCCGGACCTGGACGCGCTGCTCGCGGGCCTGCCGGCGGGGACGGCCGTGTACTGCTGCGGGCCCGAGGGGCTGATGGCGGCGGTCGAGGACCGGCTGCCCCAGGGGGCCGCGCTGCACCTGGAGCGGTTCGCGCCAGGGGCGTCCGCCGGTGGCGGCACCGGGTTCGAGCTGGAACTGCGCCGCAGCGGGCGGACGTTGACCGTGCCCGCCGACTCCACCGTGCTGGCCGCCGTACGCCGGGAACTCCCGGACACCGTCTACTCCTGCGAGCAGGGTTTCTGCGGGACCTGCCGGCAACGGGTGCTGGAGGGCGAGGTGGACCACCGGGACGAACTGCTGACGGATGCGGAGCGTGCCGACTCGATGCTGATCTGTGTATCGCGCGCCAGAAGTGATCGTCTCGTGCTTGATCTGTGACGGAATGATGTGAACGCCTGTGCGGGTCCGGACCGTTGGCGGCTGGATCCGATCGGTAAGGTGTTCGCATGAGTACCGGGGTTCGCCGCAGGATGGGCGTCGAGGAGCGGCGGCAGCAGCTGATCGGCGTCGCCCTCGACCTGTTCAGCCGCCGCTCGCCCGACGAGGTCTCCATCGACGAGATAGCGTCGGCCGCGGGCATCTCGCGCCCGCTCGTTTACCACTATTTCCCCGGCAAGCACAGTCTGTACGAAGCCGCTTTGAAGCGAGCCTCGGAGGATCTGGCCGGCCGGTTCGCCGAGCCCCACGAGGGCCCGCTCGGCGCCCGGCTGCTGCGTGTGATGCGCCGCTTCTTCGACTTCGTGGACGAGCACGGGCCCGGCTTCTCGGCCCTGATGCGCGGCGGCCCGGCCGTCGGCTCCTCGACGACCAACGCGCTCATCGACTCCGTACGCCAGGCCGCCTACGCCCAGATGCTGACGCACCTGGGCGTCACCGAGGCGCCAGCACGGCTGGAACTGGTCGTCCGCTCCTGGATCTCGCTCGCCGAGTCCACCGCCCTGATCTGGCTCGACGGCCGGCGCGTCCCGCGCGCCGAGCTCGAACTCCAGCTGGTGCACGACTTCGCCGCGCTGGTCGCCGTCAGCGCCGCCCACGACGACGACATGGCCGCGCTGCTGCGCACGATGGTCAAGGGCGAGCCGGCCGACGGCCCCTTCGCGGAGCTCCTCGGCCGGCTCATCTCCCTCGGTTCCTAGCGGACCGTCACCGGTCGAACTTCCGGTACGACGGGTCGAGGTCGCGGACCTCGGCGGAGGCGTGCAGGGTGACCCCGTCCTCGGGGGCCACATGCCGCCGGAGCAGCTCCAGCACGGTCTCCGTGAGCTTCGCCTTCGTCTCCTCGCTGCGGCCGGCGAGGAGACCGACGGTCACGTGCACGACGGCGTGCCGCTGCCCCTCGATCCCCTCGTACCCGTACGCCGCGAACCCCTCGCGGAACAGCGTCTTGCAGGACTCGGGCCTCGCCGCCGCGATCTCGACGACCGCCTCGTGCAGTGCCCGGGCGAAACCCTCCGCCTCGAAGGACTCCTCCCACGCGTAGGTGTGGTCGACGGTGATCTGCGGCATGAGCACTCCTGTTCCACGGCGAGGCCCCGACCCTACTTCGACGCCCGGGTGAACACCGCCACGGTCCGCGCCGGGACGCTGAAGGTGCCCGAGCCGGCCGCGTAGGAGGAGGTCCTCACCACCGGGTCCGCGCCGGAGGCCTGCACGGGGTGCAGCCGGTAGGGCGTCCCGGCCAGACCGGCGATCTGCTGCTCCTGCCGCTGCGGGGTGGCGTTGAGGACGACCACCAGGTCACCGAGCCGCATGGTGATCACACCCGGCGTCTCGTCGTTGCCGGAGAGCGGGAAGGACAGCTGGTCCTGCACCTGCGCGGCCGTGCCGAGCGAGAACGCCGGCTCCGTCGTACGGATCCGCAGCAGGTCCTGGTAGGCGGCCGAGGTGCCGGTGATCTGCGGGCAGCCGACCTTGACCGCGGTCAGCAGCGGCTTGGCGTACTGCCACTTGGACTGGTTGTCGGCCGCCATCGGCAGCCCGCGCCCGAAGCCGTTGCCGTCGGCGCAGTTCCAGTGGATGGCGTTGAACCAGTCACCGCTGTCGAAGGAGTTGCGGTCCAGGGACTTCGAGCGCAGCAGGTCGGTGCCCGCCTGGGAGAGCGACGGACCCTGCGAGAGGGCGGCCGTGGCCATCGCCAGGACCTGCATCCGGGCCCGGTCGGCGGCGCTCGTCGAGGCGGGCAGCTTGTACGTCAGCGCGTCGAACAGCGACTCGTTGTCGTGCGCGTCCACATAGGCGAGCGCGTCACCCGGCGCGGCCGCGTACCCGGCGGGCGAGCCGTTGTAGTCCACCTCGGCGCCGGTGACCTCCTTGCCGTCCGTGTCCGTGAAGTGGTACTTGGCGAGGTTGCCACTCAGCCCGACCTTGATCAGGTCCTGGTAGTGCAGCAGCCGGGCCTTCTGCTCCGCCGGAGTGCCGTTCGCCGACGACCCGTTGGGGTCGGTGTAGAGCCCGGACGCGAAGCCCTGGACACCGGGGTCCGAGTCGAAGGGGCTGCCGCCGCGCACCGCGTCGCGGGCCCGGTCGGAGAAGGTGGCGATGCCGGTGCCGGCCATGTTCGCCTGTGTGGCCTGCACGAACCGGGCGTCGTTCGCGACCTCGCCGAAGTTCCAGCCCTCGCCGTACAGGATGATCTTCTTGCCGTCGACGCCGTCCTTCTCCGGGGTCAGCGCGTCCAGCGCCTTGCGCACGGCCAGGATGTTGGCCTTCGGGTGGTGGCCCATGAGGTCGAAGCGGAACCCGTCGACCTTGTACTCCTTCGCCCAGGTGACGATGGAGTCCACGACCAGCTTGCCCATCATCGCGTTCTCCGGCGCGGTGTTGGCGCAGCAGGTGCTGTTGGCGACGCTGCCGTCGGCCAGCAGCCGCTGGTAGTAGCCGGGCACGATCCGGTCCAGGACCGAGGTGTCCGCCTGGCCGCTGGCCGCGGTGTGGTTGTAGACGACGTCCATGACGACCCTGAGGCCGTCCTGGTTGAGCGACTGCACCATCCTGCGGAACTGGACGGTACGCGCGGTGCCGTCCGGGTCGGTGGCGTACGAGCCCTCGGGGACCGTGTAGTGGTACGGGTCGTAGCCCCAGTTGTAGGCGTCCTTGGCGGCGATCTTCGCCACGCACGCCTGCTGCTGCTCGGAGTCGGCCGCGTAGGAGGCGAGGTCGCAGTCGGTGGTCGCCTGGTCCGCCTTCTTCTCGGGGATGGTGGCGATGTCGAACGCGGGCAGCAGATGCACGTACGACGTGCCCGACCTGGCCAGCTGCCGCAGGTGCTTCGAGCCGTCGCTGTTCCGGTCGGTGAAGGCCAGGTAGGTGCCCTGGTCCTTCGCCGGCACGGTCCTGTCGGCGACCGAGAAGTCCCGGATGTGCAGCTCCTGGATCTGCGCGTCCCGCAGCGGTACCGCCTTGGGCTTGCGCAGCGCCGACCAGCCGCTCGGCGCGAGGGACCGGTCGTCGAGGTCGGTGACGACGCTGCGCTCGGAGTTCGCGGTGAGCGCGACCGAGTAGGGGTCGGTGACCTTGTTGGTGACCATCTTGCGGACGCTGGGCGCCCAGACCTTCACGACGTACCGGTACGGCTTGCCCTTCCAGGACGCCGGGCCGGTGACGGACCAGACGCCGGTGGCGTCGCTGCGGTGCATGGGCACCGTGGACCCGGCCAGCTCCAGGGAGACGCGCTGCGCGGTCGGCGCCCACACCGAGAGGGTCGGCTTCCCGTCGTGGAAGACCGGCCCGAGGGCGGCCTTCGTCGCGCCCGGGTACAGGTCGTCCAGCACGCCCGCGATCTGCACCCCGGTCGCGGCCAGCACGGCACCGTTGACGGCGCGCTGAGAGGCGACCAGCTGACCGGTCAGCGCCTCGCGCACCCGGCCGCGGTCGCGCGGGTCCACGGACCAGGCGGTGTAGTCCTTCAGGTACGGGAACTTCGCCTTCTGGGCGTCCGTGAGCGTGGTCTTCGACAGCCGGATCCAGCGCTCGTCGTCGCTGGTCAGCGCCCCGTCCTTGACGGCGATCGAACCGTCGTGGGAGTAGAGCAGCTGGGTGGAGGCGGCGCCGTCGGCGCCGTTCCAGACGACGGTGTCCCGGTCGATCCAGACCGCCTTGGACGTGGTCAGGTCGAGGGCCGCGGCGCTGCCCGCGGGCTGCGGGAGCAGGTACTTCTCCTGGCCGTTCAACAGCCACACCTCGTAGCCGCTGGACTTGAGGTCCAGTGACTGGTCGGCGGCGAGGTCCTTCTCGTCGCCCTTGTGGATGATGTAGCTGAGGCTGGTGGCACCGCCGGTGAGCGGTACCTCGAAGACGGCGCCATAGGCGTCAGTCTTCACCGGCTTCAGCGGGTTCGACCAGTCGGTGGGGTTCGCGGCACCCGTCCAGACGTGGATGCCCCAGCCGTCGTAGTTCCCGTCGGCCCGGTGGTAGTGGATGACCGCCTTGGTCCTGTCCTGCGCCGGGTAGTCCGGCCGCTGGGTGACGACGTCGGCCTTGCCCTGCTCGACCCAGACCTCACCCGTCTTCGTGACGTCGATGCTCCGGTCGGCGGAGACGTCCTTGTTGCCGTTCTTGTCGATGACCAGGAAGCCGACGCTGGACGCGCCCGGCTTGAGCTTGACGTAGGCGAAGGCGCCGTAGGCGTCCCGGCCGGTGAAGGGGTGGCTGGCCGGCCAGTTCGTGGCCTCGCCGTCGGCGATGTCGCCCCAGGCGTACAGGCCCCAGTCGGCGTAGTCGCCGTCGGCGCGCTTGTAGTGGACGATCGCGTAGTCCCGGGAGGAGGCCTTGGGGACCTCGGGCGCGGGCGGGGCGCCGGTGGTGCTGCCCGCCGTGGCGCTCGCGGTGTGCCCGGCCGTGTCGACCACGACGGCCTTGTACCGCAGGGCGGTGCCGGCGGGAACGTTCCTGCCGAGGGTCTGGGTGACCTTGTAGGGGGCGTGGTCGGCGGAGCCGAGGACCTGCCACCGGCCGTCGCCGACCTGCGCGGCGAAGACGACCCGGTTCAGCTGCCCGCCGTCGACGCCGGCGGTGAGGTCCACGGTGCCGGTGGCGCCGGCGGCCGGGGCCCGCAGGGTGATCGCCGGCACGGCGGCCGGCGCGGCGAGCGGGCCGGCGGCCTTGTAGACGACGGCGGAGCCGGCCGGGACGGTGACGGTGACCTTGCGGTCGCCGTCGGACTTCACCGAGTCCGTGGCCCCGTAGACGCCCCGGTACGACATTCCGGCCGAGCCGGTCGCGAAGGTCGCCGTCTTCGCCGCGTCCGCGTTGTTGAACGCGACGACGTACTCCTGGCCGGTCCGCGCGTCGGTACGGGTGAAGGCGTAGACGCCGGCGCCGTCGGCCGCGTAGCGCTCGGTCTGGACCCCGTCGGTCAGGGCCGGTTCGGCCTTGCGGAGCCGGGAGAGGGCGGCGATGTCCCGGTACAGCGGCGCGTGCGTGTCGTACGAGTCGCTGGCGTGGGTGCGGTCGGTGCCGATCTCGTCGTCGTCGAGGTAGTCGGCGACCTTGGAGGCGAACATGGTCTGGCGGGCGTCCTTGTCGCCGCCGGAGCCGGTGAAGCCCTGCTCGTCGCCGTAGTAGACCACCGGGTTGCCGCGGCTGAGGAACATCAGCTCGTTGGCGAGCTTGTCCTTGGCGAGGATCTCGGCGTCCGCCGCCTTCGGGTTGTCCTGCTTCAGGAAGTACCCGATGCGGCCCATGTCGTGGTTGCCGAGGAAGGTGACCTGCTCGTACGCGTTGGCCTTGTCCGTCGTGTACTTGTAGTCGTCACCGAAGACGCTCGCGAGCTTCTGCGCGCTGCCGCCCTGGGAGGCGTAGGAGCGGGCCGCGTCCTGGAAGGGGAAGTCGAGGGTGGCGTCGAGGCGGCCCTGGGTGACGTACGGGGAGGTCACGGAGGTGTCTGCGGAGTAGGTCTCGCCGAACATGAAGAAGTTCTTCCGTCCGCGCGCCGCCGCGTACCTGTCCAGCGCGGTCGCCCACTGGGTCCAGAACTCCATGTTGACGTTCTTGACGGTGTCGATGCGGAAGCCGTCGACGGCGAAGTCCCTCACCCACCGCTCGTAGATCCTCTCCATGCCGTGCACGACCTCGGGACGCTCGGTCCACAGGTCGTCGAGGCCGGAGAAGTCGCCGTAGGTCGCGGACTCGCCGGCGAACGTGGAGTCGCCCCGGTTGTGGTACATCGTCGGGTCGTTGAGCCAGGCCGGGACCTTGCTGTCGCTGGTGACCTGCGGGGTGCGCGGGAAGGAGGCGCTGGAGACGGCCGGGAACCGCTTGCCGCCGGCGGCGTAGTCGGCGTCGTCGAACGGCCGCCCGTCCTTGGTCAGATAGGGGAAGGCGCCCTTGGAGAGGTAGTCGTACGTCTTCTCCTTGTAGTCGACCACGTCGGCGGTGTGGTTGGTGATGACGTCGAAGAAGACCTTCATGCCCTTGGCGTGCGCCTTGGCGATCAGGGTCTTCAGGTCCTGGTTGGTGCCGAAGTGCGGGTCGACCTGGGTGAAGTCGGTGATCCAGTAACCGTGGTACCCGGCGGAGGCGTTGGTGCCCGTCCCCTGCACCGGCCGGTTCTTGAAGATCGGCGCCATCCAGATGGAGGTGGTGCCGAGACCCTTGATGTAGTCGAGCCGCTTGGTCAGGCCCTTGAGGTCGCCGCCCTGGTAGAAGCCCTTGTCGGTGGGGTCGTAACCGGTGCTGAGCCGGGAGCCGGTGAGCCCGCCCCGGTCGTTGGACCTGTCCCCGTTGGCGAACCGGTCCGGCATCACGAAGTAGAACTGCTCGCGCGTGTCGTCGTGCCGGGCGGGCTGGGCGGCGAGGGCCGCGTCCGAGGGAGGTGCCGGCGGGGTCGCGGCGTGCGCGGCCAGTGGCTGGATCAGTGCGGCGGCGAGGGCTGCGACGGTGACGGCCGCGGCCCTTCCGCGCTGGGGAGTACGGCGCGTCGGGGGCGCCGGCCATCTCGGTATCACAGGCGGTAACTCCTTGCGAATACGGCTCTCTTGGGTCCGACCCCGCGCGACCGTATCGCTGCCGAAAGGGTTGCAGCAAGAGTCTTGAAACTCATAGCAAGAAGTTTCAGCGCCAACCTTGACGTGTCTTTCTCAACTCCCTCACGCTCACGGGTGGTTGAACCCTGCCCCAACTGATGGAGCCGCACATGAGCAGACACCAATCCCGGGGTCTCCTCCGCCGCAGCGCGAGCGCCGCGGCCGTGGGCGCCCTGACACTGGCCGGAATCGTGACCCTGCCGGCGGCGCCCGCGCAGGCGGGCACGACCGCCAAGGGCGATGTGATCGCCAACCTGTGGGAGTGGAACTGGGACTCGATCGCCTCGGAGTGCACCGACGTGCTGGGCCCGGCGGGCTACGGCGCGGTCCAGGTGGCGCCGCCGGCGGAGTCCCTGAAGCAGTCCGCCTTCTACTGGTGGGACGTCTACCAGCCGTACTCCTACGACCTGAACAGCCGCTTCGGCTCTCAGGCAAAGTTCGCCGCGATGATCACCGCGTGCCACAAGGCGGGTGTGAAGGTCTACACGGACGCGGTGATCAACCACACCGCCGCGCAGACCGGCACCGGCTACAACGGCACGACCCTCACCAGCAAGTACGACACCCCCGAGTGGGACCGCGCGGACTACCACGACTCCTCCGACTGCCCCACCTCCGACCTGACCATCCAGGACTACTCCAACCTCACCCAGGTCCAGAACTGCGAGCTGCTGGGCCTGGCCGACCTCAGGACCGGCTCGGACCACGTCCGCACGGGCATCGCCGACTACCTCGACTCCCAGCTGGCCCTCGGGGTCGACGGCTTCCGGGTGGACGCGGCCAAGCACATCCCCGAGGCGGACCTGGCGGCGATCGAGTCCAAGCTGACGAACACGACGTCCGGGGTGGCGCCGTACGTCTTCCAGGAGGTGTACCCGGGCGCGACCCCGCAGCCGTCCGACTACTACGCCTCCGGGGACGTCCTGGACTTCACCTACGCGAGCAGGCTGAAGTCCGCGTTCCAGGGGCACGTGAGCGACCTGGCGTCGCTGTCGTCGTCCGGCGTCCTGCCCGCCGCGCACTCGGTCTCCTTCGTCACCAACCACGACACCGAGCGCAACGGCCTGCACCTGTCCTACAAGGACGGCGACACCTACAAGCTCGCCAACCTCTTCCAGCTCGCCTACAAGTGGTCGACGCCGACCGTGTACGCCAGCTGGGAGTGGACCCAGAGCGACCAGGCCCCGCCGAACTCCGGGGGCTTCGTCACCGGCACGGACTGCTCGGGCGCCTGGTACTGCCTCGACCGGGACACCGCGGTGGTCGGCATGGTGGCCTGGCACAACGCGGCCGGGAACACGGCCGTCTCCGACTGGCAGACCAAGTCGCCGGACGTCGTCGGCTTCGGCCGCGGCGGGGCGGGCTTCTTCGCGCTGAACAACGGGACGTCCGCGGCGACGTACACCTTCACCACGGGGATGGCGGACGGCACGTACAAGAACGTGATCGACGGCGGCGCCTCGACGGTGACGGTCTCCGGCGGCAGCGCGACGATCGCCCTCCCGGCGAAGGGCGCGGTCGCCTTCTACGACTCCTCGTACACCTGCACGGTGGGCTGCGGGGACGCGGGCGGCGGCTCCGGCGACACCGTGAACGTGACCTTCGACGAGTACGCGCCGACGGTCTCCGGCACCGACGTCTACGTCGTCGGCTCGATCCCGGCCCTGGGCGGCTGGGACACCTCGAAGGCCGTCCGGCTGTCGTCGAGCGGCTACCCGGTCTGGTCGGGCGAGGTGAGCGTGCCGGTCGACACGGCCTTCACCTTCAAGTACATCAAGAAGGACGGCTCGGGGAACGTGACCTGGGAGTCGAACGCCGACCGGTCGGCGTCCACGGCCACGTCGGCCCTCTCCCTCGACGACTCCTGGAACGTGGCGGACGCGGACGCCACCGACGTCACCTTCCACGAGACCGCCACGACCGACTGGGGCACCGACGTCTACGTCGTCGGCTCCGTCCCCTCCCTCGGCTCCTGGAACCCGGCCGACGCCGTCCCGCTCTCCTCGGCGTCCTACCCGACCTGGAGCAGACCGGCCATCGTCCCCAGGAACACGTCCTTCGAGTACAAGTACCTCAAGAAGGACGGCTCCGGGAACGTGACCTGGGAGTCCGGGACGAACCGCTCGTACACGACGGGCGGTTCGTCCGGCTACACGACGAGCGACATCTGGAAGTAGGGCCGGCTCAGCAGCCCGGCCTCCCCGTGTAGATCGCCAGGGCCGTGTCGGGGCCCAGGGTGGCGGTGAACTGCCCAGCGGAGTTCACCGCCACCGTCGTGTTGTTCTGGACATTGCAGTAGGTCCCTGCGGGCAGCGAGGTCTGGTAGGCGCGGGTCAGCGGCGAGGTCTCGTGGTTGATCGCCACGTACCCCATGCCGCCCCGCCCGAAGGCGATCGCGTTGTTGCCGTCGTCCCACCAGTCCGTGACCGACTGGCCGCGGGTGGCGTTGCGGAAGGCGACCATGGACCTGATCTCCGGCCAGGCGTGCTGGCACTTCCAGCCGTCCTGCCAGCAGGCGTTGACCTGGCCGCCGTCGGGGGGACCGGCGTCCGCGTCGGACCACTCGTAGCCGGAGTTGACGTCGGGGGCGCCGTAGGGCCAGGCCAGCATGAAGACGTTGGCCAGGGTGTACCTGGCGCCGTCCTTGTAGTTCAGGGTGGAGCCGTTGCGCTCGGTGTCGTGGTTGTCGACGAAGACGCCGGCCACGGAGCCGCCGAGGTAGCCCCAGCCCTCGCCGAAGTTGTTCAGGTACGCCAGCTTCTCGTTGTTGAAGACGCGCTTGAGGTCGTAGGCGTAGCGGAACTCCTGGACGTCTCCGTTGCCGGTGTACTCGGAGGGCTGGACGGCCTCGTTCGCGCCGTAGACGACCTCCTGCTTCCAGTAGACGGAAGGGCTGGTCAGGCGGGACTTGATGTTCGCCAGGTCCTCGGCGGGGATGTGCTTGGCCGCGTCGATGCGGAAGCCGTCGGCGCCGAGGGAGAGCAGGTCGTTCATGTACCCGGCGATGGTCCTGCGGACGTACTCCTCGCCGGTGTCCAGGTCGGCCAGGCCCACGAGTTCGCAGTGCTGGACGTTCCAGCGGTCCTGGTAGTTGGTGACCGGGGAGGTGCAGTCGTCGAAGTCGGGGTACGAGTACAGGCCCGGGTAGTCGTACTTCGTGTACGACGTGCCGCCGGTGCCGGTGCCGCTGCCGGCCGACATGTGGTTGACGACCGTGTCGACGACGACCTTCACGCCGGCCGCGTGACACGTGTCGATCATGTTCTTGAAGGTGGCGCGGTCACCGAGCCGGCCCGCGATCCGGTACGACACCGGCTGGTACGACGTCCACCACTGGGGGCCCTGTATGTGCTCGGCGGGCGGGGAGACCTGCACGTAGCCGTAGCCTGCGGGGCCGAGGGCGGTGGTGCACTCGTGGGCCACCGAGGCGTAGTTCCACTCGAAGAGCACGGCGGTGACGTCCTTGCCGCCGGGCGGGGAGGCGTCTGCGGTAGTCGGGGTCATGACAAGGGCGGCGGTCGCGAGAGCCAGCGCCCCCGAGAGGGTTCTGCGTGCCATGTGGGGGATTCCTTCGTCGTTGAAGGCGCTTGCTGCAATGTTTCAGCAAACTTGCGGTGACGCAGATGTTAAAGGCCCGCTGCCGGAATGGCAGCGGGCCTTTGTGAAGTTGATGCAAGAACTTTCAGACGGGCGGTCAGTCCACGGCCGTCCACCAGACGGTGGTGTCGGCCGGCACCTTCGCCTCGCCGCCGGTCTCGGCCACCTCACCGCTGGCGAGCAGCACCCGGCCGTACGCCGGGGTCGGCACCGACTCCCCCGTGGTGTTCGTGACGCAGACGAAGTCGCCGCGGCGGAAGGCCAGGACGCCCTCGGGCGCGCGCAGCCACTCCACCGCCTCGCCCGCGCCGAGGTCGGGCCGGGTCCGGCGCGCGCGCAGCGCCGACCGGTACAGCTCCAGCGTCGAGCCGGACGCGCCGGTCTGCGCCTCCACGCTCAGCTCGCCCCATCCGTCCGGCTGCGGGAGCCAGCTGCCGCCGTCGCCGAAGCCGTACGAGGAGCCCTCGCGGGTCCACGGGATCGGCACCCGGCAGCCGTCGCGGAAGCCGTCCTGGCCGGCGCCGCGGAAGTACGCCGGGTCCTGGCGCACCTCGTCGGGCAGGTCGACGACGTCCGGGAGGCCCAGCTCCTCGCCCTGGTAGATGTACGCCGAGCCGGGCAGGGCGAGCATGAGGAGGGTGGCCGCCCGCGCCCGGCGCAGGCCGAGTTCGCGGTCGCCCGCCGTGCGGATCTGGGTGCCGAGGCCGGGCGGGTTGGCGAAGCGGGTGGCGTGCCGGGTGACGTCGTGGTTGGACAGCACCCAGGTGGCGGGGGCGCCGACCGGGCGCATGGCCTCCAGGGTGCGGTCGATGACCGTGCGGAGTTCCTCCGCGTCCCACTCCGTCGACAGGTACTGGAAGTTGAACGCCTGGTGGAGCTCGTCCGGGCGGACGTAGTGGGCGGTGCGCTCGACGGTCGGGGTCCATGCCTCGGCGACGAAGATGCGCTCCCCCGCGTACTCGTCGAGGATGGTGCGCCACTGCCGGTAGATCGCGTGCACGCCGTCCTGGTCGAAGAACGGCATGACATCGTTGCCCAGCAGCTTGAGCTGGTCGTGGGAGCCGAGGTCGGGCAGGCCGTCGGCCTTCACCAGGCCGTGGGCCACGTCGATGCGGAAGCCGTCGACGCCCATGTCCAACCAGAAGCGCAGGATGGAGCGGAACTCGTCGCCGACGGCCGGGTGCTCCCAGTTGAAGTCGGGCTGCTCGGGGGCGAACAGGTGCAGGTACCACTCGCCGTCGTCGACCCGGGTCCACGCCGGGCCGCCGAAGATGGACTCCCAGTCGTTGGGCGGGAGTTCGCCGTTCCTCCCCTTGCCGGGGCGGAAGTGGTAGCGGTCCCGCAGCGGGGAGCCGGGGCCCTCGGCGAGGGCGCGCTTGAACCACTCGTGCTGGTCGGAGGAGTGGTTGGGGACCAGGTCGACGATGATGCGCAGCCCCTGCGCGTGGGCGTCGCGGATGAGCGCGTCGGCGTCCAGCAGGGTGCCGAACATGGGGTCGACGGCGCGGTAGTCGGCGACGTCGTAGCCGGCGTCGGCCTGCGGGGAGGCGTAGAAGGGGCTGAGCCACACCGCGTCGATGCCGAGGTCGCGCAGATACGACAGGCGGGAGCGTACGCCCTCCAGGTCGCCCATGCCGTCGGCGTTGCTGTCGGCGAAGCTGCGCGGATAGACCTGGTAGATGACCGCGTCCCGCCACCAGTCGCGGCGGGCGGCGACGGTGGCGACGGCGGAGTGGTGGGCCGGTGCGGCGGGGTGCTGCTGGCTCATGGCGTCCTTGATACGTGACTCGGTTCGGGTCATGGGCGTGGGTACGGCGGCGGGGACCGGCCGGGAGGGTGCGAGGCGGCCGCGGTGTCAGCGGGGTCGGATGGGCACCGCGGCCGCCTACCCGCGCGGACAGGCGCGCGGGGGTCCGGGTCGGGTTCGGGCGTCAGCCCTTCGTGCCGCCGGCGGTGAGTCCGGTGACGAGGTTCTTCTGCACGAGGTAGAAGAACACGGACACCGGTATCGCGATCAGCACCGCGGTCGCGGCCATGTAGTTCCACTCGGCGTCGTGCTCGCTGACGTAGGTCTGCAGACCGACGGCGAAGGTGTACTTCGAGTCGTCCAGCAGGAAGGTCGTCGCGAAGGCGACCTCGCCCACGGCGGTGATGAAGTTGTAGAAGGCGGCGACGGCCAGACCCGGGCGGGCCAGCGGCAGGATCAGCCGGAAGAAGGTGCCGAAGGGGCTCAGCCCGTCCACCCGTCCCGCCTCGTCGATCTCGAAGGGGATGGTGTCGAAGTACCCCTTGAGCAGCCAGGCGCTGTACGGCACGGCGGTGGTGCAGTTGATGATGATCAGCGACCAGTAGGTGTCGATGAGACCGAGTTCGCTGAAGATCTCGTACATCGGCACGATCAGGATGGCGATCGGGAAGGCCTGCGTGAGCAGCAGGACCCACATCAGCTGCTTGTAGCCGGGGAAGCGCATGCGGGAGACGGCGTAGCCGGTGGTGGCGGCGACGAAGACACCGATCACGGTGGTGCCGAGGGCCACGATCATCGTCGACTTGAACCAGTCGAAGAAGCCGGTGTGCTCCAGGACGTAGCTGTAGTTCGAGAAGGACAGCTTGCCCGCGATCCCGCCCGGGTGCAGGTAGTCCTCCTTGTCCGGGCCGAGGGACAGGTAGAACAGCCAGGCCACCGGGGCGAGGGCGATGAGGCTCGCGAGGACGAGGCCGCCGTGCAGCAGGCCGGCGCCGAGGGGACCGCGTTCGCCGCGTTCGCGCGTGGGGCGCGGCCGGGGTGCGGCGGGGGCCGGTGCGGACTCTGTCGTGTCGAGGGTCGGGGTGCTCATGGCGGCGGCTCCTGCGGCGTCAGACGGCGAGCTGGTCATTGCGCTTCAGCCAGCGGAAGTAGAAGGAGGTGAAGACGGTCAGGATCGACAGCAGCAGCACGCCGTACGCGGCGGACTGGGCGAAGTCGCGCGGCTGCTGGCCGAAGCCCAGCTGGTAGGCCCAGGTGACCAGGATCTGCGCGTCCGGGGCGGAGTTCTTGCCGAACAGCAGGAAGATGATGACGAACTGGTTGAACGTCCAGATGATGCCCAGCAGGACCACGGTGGAGCTGACCGAGCGCAGCCCGGGCAGGGTGACGTGCCGGAAGCGCTGCCAGGCGTTCGCGCCGTCCATCTCGGCGGCCTCGTAGAGGGTGGGGTCGATGGACTGCAGGCCGCCGAGCAGCGAGAGCATCATGAACGGCACACCGCACCAGGTGTTGACCATGATCGCGGCGAACCGCTGCCAGAAGGTGTCCTCCAGCCACTGCGGCTGGGGCAGGTGCAGGCCGTGGAGGATCTGGTTGAGCACGCCGGAGTCGGCCAGCATGATCCGCCAGGAGAAGACGGTGACGAAGGTCGGCACGGCCCAGGGCAGGACGAGGACCAGCCGGTAGAGGGTGCGGCCGCGCAGCTTCTGGTTGAGCATGAGCGCGAGGCCGAGGCCGATGGTGTAGTGCAGGAACACACAGGCGGCCGTCCAGACGACGGTCCACAGGAAGTGCGACCAGAAGCGGTCGTACGCCGTCGGGCCGAACAGGAGGTCCTTGTAGTTGGCGAGCCCGATGAACTTGTAGGTGGCGGCGATGTGGTTGACGCCGATCGTGCGCGCCGAGTTGAGGCTGTTGGCGTCGGTGAGGGTCAGGTAGACGCCCCGCACCAGGGGGTAGCCCACGATGGTTCCGAGCACGAGGACCACCGGGGCGATCATCGCGTAGGCGTACCAGTGCTTCTGGTAGCCGTGTCTGATGCGCTGCCCCAGCCCGGGCCGAGGCGCGCGGTCACCGCGGCGCTTGCCGGTCGCGCGGTCGATGGCGACTGTCATGGTTCGACACCTTCAAAGGATCAGGAGGTTGGGCCGGGCACAGGCGGTGGCCGCCGGATGCTTCCCCTTCTTCTACAGGGAGGATCCGGCGGCCACACGGGCTCACTTGCTGAAGTCGGGCACCAGCTTCGCGATGGCCACCTCAGCGTTGCTCAGACCCTGGTCCAGGGACTCCTTGCCGCCGGCGATCTTCGGCAGCTCGGTGTCCAGCGGGCCCCACAGGGAGCTGTACTCGGGCAGGGCCGGGCGGGGCTGGGCGGCGGGGAGGACGCCCTGGTAGCCGGCGATGCCGGGGTCGGCCTTGACCTTCGCGGTGTAGGCGTCGTCGCGGGTCGGCAGCGTGGAGTTCTTCAGGGCGATGGTCTCCTGGGAGGCCGCCGAGGTCATGAACTTCACGAACTTCAGCGCCGCGGCCTGGTGGGCCTTGTCGGAGCCGGCGTAGACCGAGAGGTTGTGGCCGCCGGTCGGAGCGCCCGCCTTGCCGGCGGAGCCGGCCGGGACGGTGGCGATGCCGAGGTTGGACTTGTCCTTGAAGGCGCTGCCCTTGTAGAAGTTCGTGATCTCCCAGGGGCCCTGGACGATCGCGGCGACCTTGCCGTTGACGAACGCGTCCTGGATGTGGGCGTAGGCGTCGGCGGTGATGTCCGCCTTGTGCAGGCCCTGCCCGGAGAAGGTGCTCAGCCAGGTGGCGTAGGCCTTCTTGGCGGCGGCGGAGTCGACGGTGATCTTCTTGGCGGAGGCGTCGACGGTGTCGGTGCCCTCGCCGTAGAGGAAGCTCTGGGCGTAGTAGGCCTGGGTGGAGCCCCAGTAGCCGTACACCTTGTCCTTGCTGTCGATCTTGGCGGCGTCGGCCTTCAGCTCGTCCCAGGTCTTGGGGGCGTCGGTGATGCCGGCCTTCTTGAACAGCGCCTTGTTGTAGACCAGCGCGAGGGTGTCCGTGACCAGCGGCACGCCGTAGGTCTTGCCGTCGTACTGGGCCTGCTTGATCAGGTTCGGCTGGAACTTGGCCTGGTCGGCGAGGGCCTCGGTGCCGTCGAGGGGCAGGAAGTAGCCCTTCTTGGCGAAGGCGGGGGTCCAGCCCACCTCGGAGCGCAGCACGTCCGGGGCGCCGCTGGCGCCCGCGGCGGTGTCGAACTTGTTCTGCGCCTGGTCGAAGGGGACGTCGACGTACTTGACCTTGATGTTCTTGTTGGCGGCCTCGAACTGCTGGACCAGGGCCTTGTACGTCGGCGACTCGTTGGTCGCGTTGGAGGTGTCCCACCAGGTGATGGTGACCGGGCCGTCCGACTTGCCGCTGTCGCTGCTTCCGCCGCCGCAGGCCGTCGCCGCGAGGGCGAGGGACGCCACCAGCGCGGAGGCCGCTATGCCACGCCGCATGAGTTCTCCTTGAGGGTTAAGACCGTCTGATACAGGGAGCGGTCCCGCCCGCCTCCCCGACGTCTTGCCGACTGCGCCGTTGCGGCCGCCGAGCGACACGGAACGTAACAGCGATGTAAGCCTTGCGAAAGACCTTGCAGAAAAAAAGTGCAAGGGAACACGATGGTTACCCGCTCGTGACCCTGGCTCGACCGTGCCGCAACCCGGTATCGGAGCCGGTGGGGCGGTAACGGGGACACTTGTGCAAGACTCTGCAAGCTCTTGCCACCACGAACTCGAGGGAGCGCGATGAGGCAGCAACCCACGGCGGGCCGTTCGGCTCCCCGCGCCCGGCGGCCGGCCGGTGTGCAAGGAGAGGCACGACCGGTACAGTCCGGTGCCGTGACCACACGGCTTGCCGACATCGCTGCGCAGGCGGGGGTGAGCGAAGCGACCGTCAGCCGGGTCCTCAACGGGAAGCCGGGCGTCGCCGCCACCACCCGCCAGTCCGTGCTCGCCGCACTGGACGTGCTGGGCTACGAGCGCCCGGTACGGCTGCGGCAGCGCAGCGAGGGCCTGGTGGGCCTGATCACGCCGGAGCTGGAGAACCCGATATTCCCGGCCCTGGCCCAGGTCATCGGCCAGGCGCTGACCCGCCAGGGCTACACACCGGTGCTCGCCACGCAGACCCCGGGCGGGTCGACCGAGGACGAGCTGACCGAGATGCTGGTGGACCGCGGTGTCGCGGGGATCATCTATGTCTCCGGGCTGCACGCCGACACCACCGCCGACATGCAGCGCTACGAGCGGCTGCGGGCGCAGGGCGTGCCGTTCGTACTGGTGGACGGGTTCTCGCCGAAGGTGCAGGCGCCGTTCATCTCCCCCGACGACCGGGCGGCGATGACGCTCGCGGTCACGCACCTGGCGTCGCTGGGCCACACCAGGATCGGTCTCGCGCTCGGGCCGAAGCGGTTCGTGCCGGTGCAGCGCAAGATCGAGGGCTTCCTGCGGGCGATGCGGGAGCAGTTGGGGCTCCCCGCCGAGGTCGTCGAGTCGGAGCTGGTCCAGCACTCGCTCTACACACTGGAGGGCGGCCAGGCGGCGGCCACGGCGCTGATCGACCGGGACTGCACCGCGGTGGTCTGCGCCAGCGACATGATGGCGTTGGGGGCCATACGAGCGGCCCGTCAGCGGGGCCTGGAGGTGCCCCGGGACGTTTCGGTGGTCGGCTTCGACGACTCCCCGCTGATCGCCTTCACCGACCCGCCGCTGACCACGATCCGCAAGCCGGTCCCGGCGATGGGGCAGGCGGCGGTGCGCACGCTGCTGGAGGAGGTCGGCGGGACGCCCGCGCCGCACAGCGAGTTCGTGTTCATGCCGGAGCTGGTGGTACGCGGTTCGACCGCCTCGGCACCGGGCGAGCGCCATGACCGCAATCGCGGTTGATCGCAACCCATAACGGGCGTTCGGGGGAGGAACTCCTCCGTACGTCGCAGGAGGTGCGGCACGCACCCGACCTTGGGATGATCGGGCGAAGACGCCTTTTCTGGCAGACTCTGTCCCTATGGGTGACTCGACCGTGGCACAGTCGGAAGGTCGCGAGGAGATGGCCTTTCCGGGGGCCGTCACGGGTGAGAACGGGCGGGGTCCGCTGGGCAGACCGCGGCGCCCGCACCGGCCCCGGCTGTGGTTCGAGATCCTTCTGATCGCGGTGAGTTACTGGACGTACTCGCTGATCCGCAACGCCGTGCCGGAGCAGAAGGGCAAGGCGCTGCGCAACGCGGACCGGATCTGGGTCCTCGAGAACCAACTGGGCATCGCCTTCGAACGGTCGGTCAACCACGCCGTCGACACGGTGAATTGGCTGATCATCGGCATGAACTACTACTACGCCACGCTGCACTTCGTCATGACGATCGGCGTCCTGGTGTGGCTCTACCGATGGCATCCCGGCCGCTATGCGGCGGCCCGGCTGGTGCTGTTCGCGACGACGGGCGTGGCCCTGCTCGGTTACTACCTGTTCCCGCTCGCCCCGCCCCGGCTGATGCCCGACGGGCACTTCGTGGACACGGTGATGGTGCACCACACCTGGGGCTCGATGGCCTCCGGCGATCTGAAGCACATGTCCAACCAGTACGCGGCGATGCCGTCCATGCACATCGGCTGGTCGCTGTGGTGCGGGCTGACGATCTTCGCGCTGTCGTCGGTGCCCTGGGCGCGGGTGCTGGGCCTGCTTTATCCGGTGGCCACCCTCGTGGTGATCGTCGCCACCGCCAACCACTTCTGGCTGGACGCGGTGGGCGGCGTGCTGTGCCTGGCCTTCGGCTTCACGCTGGCCCGGGTCTGGTACGGCGCGCTGCCGCACACCCTGCCCAGGCTGGTGCCGGCCCGGGCGCCCGAGCCGGCCCGGGCGCCCGCGCGTTAGCACCGGCCGGGCGTCACCGTCCGTCGCCGTAGAACAGTTCCTCCACCACCGTGCGCGCCCTGCGGGTGGTACGGCGGTACGCGTCCAGCATGTCGCCCGCGTGGCCGGCCCCGTGGCCCAGGTAGCGGCCGACGGCGGCCAGCTCGCGGGGCGTGGTGGGGAAGGTGTCCCCCGCCCGGCCGCGGACCAGCATGACCGCGTTGCGCACCCGGGTGGCCAGCACCCAGGCCTCGTCCAGGATCTCCGCGTCCTCGGCGCCCAGCAGCCCGGCCGCGTGGGCGGCGGCCAGGGCCTGGCGGGTGCGGGTGGTGCGCAGGCCGGGCACCTGGTGGCCGTGCCGCAGCTGGAGCAGCTGGACCGTCCACTCGACGTCGGACAGCCCGCCGGGACCCAGCTTGGTGTGCAGCCTGGGGTCGGCGCCGCGCGGCAGCCGCTCGGACTCCATGCGGGCCTTCAGCCGCCGGATCTCGCGGACGGCGTCCTCGGTCAGGCCGCGGGCCGGGTAGCGCAGCGGGTCGATCAGCTCGGTGAAGCGGCGGGCGAGGTCCTCGTCGCCCGCGACCGGCTCGGCCCGCAGCAGCGCCTGCGACTCCCAGACCAGGGACCAGCGGCGGTAGTACGCCTCGTACGACGTCAGGGTGCGCACCAGCGGGCCCGACTTGCCCTCCGGGCGCAGGTCGGCGTCGATGAGCAGCGGCGGGTCGCCGCTCGGCAGCTGCAGCAGCCGGCGCATCTCGGCGACGACCTTGTTGGCCGCGGCGGCCGCTTCCTGTTCGTCCACGCCGTCCCGCGGCTCGTGCACGAACAGCACGTCGGCGTCCGAGCCGTAGCCCAGTTCGTGGCCGCCGAAGCGGCCCATCCCGATGACGGCGAACCGGGTCGGCAGGGTGTCGCCCCAGCCGTCCCGGACGACCGCGCGCAGGGTGCCGGCGAGGGTGGCCGCGGTGAGGTCGGAGACGGCGGCCCCGACCCGGTCCACCAGGGCGCCCTGGTCGGCCTCGGCGGGGCTGGTCTCGGTGCCGTAGGAGCCGACGATGTCGGCGGCGGCGATGCGGAACAGCTCGCGGCGGCGGACCCCGCGGGCCGCTCTGACGCCCTGCTCGGCGTTCTCCGCGCGGCCGGCCGCGGCCAGCACCTCCTGCTCCAGCGGCACGCGCTCGCGCAGGGCGAGACCGCCGCCGCCGTCGCCCAGCAGGGCGACCGCCTCGGGGGCGCGCATCAGCAGGTCCGGGGCGAGGCGGCCCGCCGACAGGACGCGGGCCAGGTTCTCGGCCGCCGCGCCCTCGTCGCGCAGCAGCCGCAGGTACCAGGGGGTCTTGCCGAGCGCGTCTGAGACCTTGCGGAAGTTGAGCAGGCCCGCGTCCGGGTCGGCGGAGTCCGCGAACCAGCCGAGGAGGACGGGCAGGAGGGTGCGCTGGATGGCCGCCTTGCGGGTCACGCCGGAGGCCAGCGCCTCCAGATGGCGCAGGGCCGCCGCCGGGTCGGCGTAGCCGAGCGCGACCAGACGCTCCCGGGCGGCCTCGGGGCTCAGCCGGGCCTCGCCGGGGGCGAGCTGGGCGACGGCGTCGAGCAGCGGGCGGTAGAAGATCTTCTCGTGCAGCCGTCGTACGACCGTGGAGTGCCGCTTCCACTCGCGGGTCAGCTCGGCGACCGGGTCGGTGCGCAGGCCCAGGGAGCGGCCGAGGCGGCGCAGGTCCGGCTCCGCCTCGGGGACGAGGTGGGTGCGGCGCAGGCGGTAGAGCTGGATGCGGTGCTCCATCGAGCGCAGGAAGCGGTACGCGGCGTCGAGGCGGGCGGCGTCCTCGCGGCCGACGTAGCCTCCGGCGGCCAGGGCCTGGAGGGCCTCCAGGGTGCTGCCGCTGCGCAGGGAGGCGTCCGCACGGCCGTGCACCAACTGCAGGAGCTGGACGGCGAATTCCACGTCGCGCAGGCCGCCGGGGCCGAGTTTCAGCTCGCGTTCGATCTCGGCGACGGGGATGTTCTCCACCACGCGGCGGCGCATCTTCTGCACGTCCGGCACGAAGTTCTCGCGTTCGGCCGCCTTCCAGACGAGGGGTTCGAGCGCGTTGATGTAGGACTGGCCGAGGTCGGGGTCGCCGGCCACCGGGCGGGCCTTGAGGAGGGCCTGGAACTCCCAGGTCTTGGCCCAGCGTTGGTAGTAGGCGAGGTGGCTGCTGAGGGTGCGCACGAGGGGGCCGTTGCGGCCTTCGGGGCGCAGGTTGGCGTCGACCGGCCAGATGGAGCCCTCGACAGTGGTCTCGGAGCAGATCCGCATGAGGTGGGAGGCGAGCGCGGTGGCGGACTTCAGGGCCTTGGCCTCGTCGGTGCCCTCGGCCGCCTCGGCGACGAAGATCACGTCGACGTCGGAGACGTAGTTCAGCTCGTGGCCGCCGCACTTGCCCATCCCGATCACCGCGAGGCGGCAGGCGGCGGCGTCCTCGGGGGCGTTGGCCTTCGCTATGGCCAGCGCCGCGCGGAGGGTGGCGGTGGCGAGGTCGGCGAGTTCCGCGGCGGTCTCGGCGACGTCCCTGGTGCCGCAGACGTCACGGGCGGCGATGGAGAGCAGGCAGCGGCGGTAGGCCACGCGCAGGGACACCGGGTCGGCGGCCTCGGCGAGGCCGCGCTCGAACTCCGCGACGCCCGGGTGGAGGTCCTGCGGCTCGTAGGTGACCAGGGCCTGCCAGTCGCTGGGGTGGCGGGCGAGGTGGTCGGCGAGGGCCGCGGAGGCGCCGAGGACGCCCAGGAGGCGGTCTCGCAGGGGCTTGGCCGAGATGAGGGTGTCGAGCAGTTCGCGGTGGGCGGTGGGGGCGGGCTGTGCCTCCAGGAGGCGGACCAGGCCGCGCAGCGCGAGGTCCGGGTCGGCGGTGGCGCCGAGGGCCTCCAGCAGCACCAGTTCGTGCTCCAGGAGCTGATGCAGCAGCAGGGCGAGGAGGCCGTCGAGGAGCTGCTCGCCAC
>NZ_JBSGDB010000081.1:0-24066 GCF_053602155.1 Streptomyces sp. NPDC004561 | reverse complement strand
GTTCGGCAGCGACCTGGTCCAGGAGCCTGGTGCCGGCGACGGAGTCCTGCACGCTCGCCGCTGTGACCAGCACGGCAAGCAGGAGACCGATGGTGTCGGTGACGATGTTCCGCTTCCTGCCCACGATCTTCTTCCCGGCGTCGATGCCCTGGTCGGCGGCGGGGACGCTGGTGGAAGTCTTGACGCTCTGGGCGTCAATCACACAGGCCGACGGCTCGGCATCCCGCCCCTCCTTCTCCCGGAGGAGCTGCCGGAGCAAGCCGTTGAGATGCGCGAACACGCCCTCGTCTGCCCACTTGGCGAAGTAGCCGTAGACCGTGTTCCAGTGTGGAAAATCGTGCGGGAGGTAGCGCCACTGAACGCCGGTCCGGTCCACGTACAAGATCGCGTCCATGATGTCGCGCAGATCGTGCTCGGGCGGCCGGCCGAAGTCCAGGGCCCTGCCGCGGCGCTCGAAGCGCCAGGCCGAGAGCACCGGCTCGATCAACTCCCAGCGGGCATCGGAAAGATCACTGGGATACGGACGCCGCTTCGCCATGCTCGTGATGTATCGCCGCAGACCGAGTGCGCCCAGGCGCACAGCGATGACGACGGAAGCACGCAGCTCTGAAAGCAGGACATCCTGGAATGACACAGGAACGAGCAGCACCCCGCCCCATCTGTCCCCTCTCCAGGCCCATCAAGCCCCACCACACCTACTGCCTCTTACACACCGCCACCCCACCATCCCAGAATCATTGCATAAGCTACTAAACCAGGTGAAAACGACCTCTGAGGGGGCGTCGAGCGTCCTCTCTTCTCCCGCCGCACGCGAGAGGTAGGGTGACAAGTCCAGTTCAGCCATCGCAGGATCCGGCCCCGCTACTCACTGAGCGTGGTCCGAGCCAGTGGTATCCGATGCGCCGGGACCACTGGCTTCTGGCCACTGCCATGCTGTGCATGGTTGTCGCGCGGTGGGGGCGGTCAGAGATGACGCGCCACGAAATCGGCCACCTGGGTGCCGAGTTGCTGTCCCGTGCGGTTGTCGAGGGAGGTGTGCTGGCCGGACCAGATCCGGCTGAGCCACGCTTCGGTGGCGGCGTCCTGGAAGCCGGCGAAGGTTCGGGTGACGCCCTTCGATGTCACCGCGAGATGGTGCCGCGCACCGTAGAACCCGGCGAGCGTCGTTGCCGCGGCCTGGCTGAGTGCGCCGTGAGCGCCGGGGTAGGACGGATCCGGGGCGGTCGGCAGCAGGGGGGTCCAGTTGGGATCGCCGACGATGCGCGGGTTGTAGTGCGTACCGCCGAGCCGTATGGCGGTCACGGGCCGCCATACGCGGTAGGTGTACTTGGCGTCGTACATCGCGATTGTGGTGTCGGCGAGGGACAGGTCGAGCCGGGCGAAGACCTTCACCGCCTTCTCCAGGCTCGCGTTCTGGGAGGTGACAAGGTTCTGCGCGATCTGGTTCCAGACGTTCCAGACGGGGGCCGCCGCCCAGAACTTCGCGGCTGCGGTCTGATCGGGGGTGCGGGTGGTACTGGTCTTGCTCCCCAGGCTCTTGACCTCGTTCAAGGCGGTGGCGTACGCGGCGCTGCTCACGGCCGGCGGCGGTACCGGGCGGAACTGGCGTCCGCCGGCCAGCACGAACGGCTTGACCGAGCCCCAATTGGTGAACACCGGTGCCGGGAAGTTGGGAGGGGTGGGCCGGTAGTCACCGGCCTTGTTGCCGGGGCGGAACCGCGGCGGCTTGGCTGAGGACCCGTCGTCGGATCGCAGGCTGAGCAGTCGGCGGGCGACCTCGGCTCCCACACCAATGCCTGCCTGCTTGCCCGGGCCGTTGGGAATCGCGGACAATTGGCTGCTCAGTCGCTGGTCCACGCCTGGGCGCTTGGCCGGGTAGAGGGCGACCAGCACATCGTGGGCTGCCTGGTCCGCTGCGGCATCCGCACGAGCGCCTCCTGGCGCCGACGCCGAGAACACGTAGGCGGGGCCGGTTCGGGTGATCGATACCACGGCGTCGTACTCGGCCGCCTGGAGAAGCGCGAAGCTGCGCGTGGGGTGGACGGTGGCCGGCTGCGCCTTCGGATCGCTGAGGATGGTGATGAGCTCGCGGTTCCACTCCACGACCGATACCCCCGACCCCGTTGCGGCGGTGCGCAGGGCCGACGAGTGAGCGGCGGTGGACCCGAAGGCCGGGCTGGTGAGTCCGACTGCCAGCGCGGTTCCCGTCAGTATGGCGAGTGTCTTCCGCTTTCCACCCATGTTCTGTGGCTCCTCGTTTCTGGCGGCGGGCTGTGTCGGCCGTGGTCGTGTACGTCACCCATTGGTGCCACGACGGACCACGCGGCTGGCGGACACCACGGAGCGAGCGGGGAATCCACAGCTCGTGCCACAAAGAAGCACTCCGGTTAGCCGCTTTGGAGTGGCACGGGAATTGCCGAGCCGGTTTCCGTCCGACTGATGCCTGTGCTGGGGCTGGTCGTTGAAGAAGCACGACTGGACTCACCGGGATACCGGCTCTTGGTGCGGCACGCGTCACCCGCACCAACGTTTCGGAGGGCCGACCGGGCGCGCATGGTCCTGCAACCCGATCACCTCTTCGCGTCGTCGAGGTCGCTTGCCGGATTCAGCCTGCATTGACCCGATCCACGTCGCAACTCCGGCATCGTGCGACCTTCCTGCACACAGGCAATACGCCGACCTCTCGGCCGGGGCGGGCACGCGTGAGCTGATGACCCGTTCGGGCTACAGCAGCCCGCGAGCCGCGCTGATGCATCAGTCCTGGCGCGCGACCCCACCCAGGGCGACGGCTGGGTGGTCAGCTTCGGCTTCCGTCAGCCGGTGACGACCCGCCCGGGATGTGCGGACGGTCGTGAGCCTCGACCGCGGTACCTGCCGGCAGGGGCAGGTCAACCGTCTTGCTCGGGCGTGGGTGGTGCGCCCTGGTCGATCTGTTTCTTTCCGCTCATGGCCGCCGCCCGCGGATGGGCCGAGGAGAACGGACACCTGCTCGCGCCGCTGGACGCAAACCACCAGGGCTACAAGATCGGCATCTGGCTCAAGAACCAGCGGGCCGCCGCCCGCAAGGCCGCCGCGATCGAACAGCGGCGTGCCGAGGGCCTGTCGGCGGGACCGTCGGCAGGGGCACTGTCGGAGGAGCGGCGCGAGCAACTGGAGGACATCGACCCCTCATGGTGCCCGGCCTGGCCCGTGGAATGGCAACGCGCCTTCCACCTCACCCGACAGCACCTCGAAGCCGGCGGCGAACTGCCCATGGAGCCGGGCGACGTCGTGCACCAGGGCGAAGACCTCGGCCGGTGGGTACGCTCGGTCCGCCTCGGCTGGGACAAGCTCACAGGCGTCCAGCAGTGGATGTGCGAACACATCCTCGGGATCGGACCCGCGGCCGATGACGAGAAGCCGCCCCCGCGCCGTACGCAGGCCGACAAATGGGCCATGAACTACCAGGCCGCCAACCAGATCGAGCACCCAGGACATGGCCGCACTCACCGCCTGACCACCACACCGATGGTGTCCGTCAAAGCGGAACAAGCTCACTTTCCTGCAGGTCGTGAGGTGTGGATGTACTGGTCGGCCCAGGCGCTGATGATGCGGGCGGCTCGCTGCGCCTGCCCTCGGGCGGTCATGAGGTGGTCTGCTCCTTCGAGCGAGACGAAGCTTCGCGGGTGCCGCGCCTGGCGGAAGATCTCCCCGGCGTTGGCGATGTCGACGGTGTCGTCGGTGGGCGAGTGCATCACGAGCAGCGGCCGGTCCAACTCACGTATCCGGTCGTGCAGACGGGCACGGCGGACGTCTTCGACGAAGGCGCGCTTGAGGACCAGGGTCCGCCCGCCGACGAACCACTCATGCTGCCCCTCACTGAGCACGCGATCCACGACCGCGTCGTACTGGTGCTCGACGTGGCCGGGGTCGGCGGGCGCCCCGATCGTTGCGACCGCGCGGACGCCGGGCGCCTCGGCCGCCGCGGCGATGGCGGCGGCGCCTCCCCACGAGTGACCCACCAGGAGATCCGCCGGAGTCCCCCGCTCTGCCATCAGGTTTGCCGCGCGGACGGTGTCCTGGACCTTGACGGTGAAGGAACCGTCACCCCAGTCGCCGTCGGAATCGCCGATCCCGAGGTTGTCGTAGCGCAGCATGCCGATCCCCTCGCGGGCCAACTGCTTGCTGACCCGCGAGGCGGCCGGCGAGTTCTTGCCGAGCGTGAATCCGTGGACGAAGATCCCCCAGCCCCGGACCTCGCCCTCCGGCAGGTCGATCGATCCGGCCAGCTCGGGGCCGACGACGCTTTTGAATCTCACTTCTTCGGACACGCTTCGATCACTCCGGTCGGCTCTTCGTGGCGGTCGGCGTGCCGACGAGCAGCTCGGTGATCTCCTTGGCAAGGTGCGGGCCGAGCTCCCCCCAGCCGTCCTTGTAGCCGTAGACGCCGGCCAGGGTGCGTGCCTCGTAGTCGCCGTTCATGATCTCGATGTCGTCGGCGGTGATGAGTCCCGGGTGGGCGACGCCGAGGGCGGAGGAGACCTTCATCAGCTCCCTGCGCAGGGTGCGCAGGTAGACCGCGGCGCGGGTGGCCTTGGAGGTCGGGTCCAGGCCGCGGGCCAGCCACGGGTTCTGGGTGGCGATGCCGGTGGGGCACTTGTCGGTGTGGCACTTCTGCGACTGGATGCAGCCGATCGACAGCATCGCCTCACGGGCCACGTTGATCATGTCGGCGCCCAAGGCGAAGGCGACCGCGGCGTTCTCGGGCAGGCCGAGCTTGCCGGAGCCGATGAAGGTCAGCTCGTCGGTGAGCCCGAGCTCGGCGAAGGTGCCGTAGACCCGGGAGAAGCCCATCCTAAACGGCAGCGACACCGAGTCGGCGAAGATCCGCGGCGCTGCCCCGGTGCCGCCCTCGCTGCCGTCGACGGTCACGAAGTCGACACCACGATCCCCACGCGCCATCAGCGTGGCCAGCTCCTGCCAGAAGCCCAGCTCGCCCACCGCGCTCTTGACCCCGACCGGCAGACCGGTCTCGGTGGCGAGCAGCTCGACGAAGTCGAGCATCGAGTCGACGTCGCTGAACGCGCTGTGCCGCGACGGGGAGGCGCAGTCCTTGCCGACGGGGATGCCGCGGATTTCGGCGATCTCCTCGGTCACCTTCGCGCCCGGCAGCATCCCGCCCAGCCCCGGCTTGGCACCCTGGGAGAGCTTGATCTCGATCGCTTTGACGGGGGCCCTCGCGACCACATCCTTGAGCTTGTCGAGGTTGAAGCTGCCATCCTCGCTGCGGCAGCCGAAGTACGCCGTACCGATCTGGAGGACGAGGTCGCCGCCGTTGCGGTGGTACGGCGACAGGCCGCCCTCGCCGGTGTTGTGCATCGTGCCCGCCAGCGCCGCTCCCTTGTTGAGCGCTGTAATGGCCGCGCCGGAGAGCGAGCCGAAGCTCATCGCCGAGATGTTCACGACGCTCGCCGGCCGGAAGGCCTTGGCACGCCCGCGCGGACCGCCCAACACCTTGGCCGAGGGCAGCGGGCCTTGCGGGTCGTGCGCGTCGGGCAGAGCGCCGGCGAAGGTGCGCTGCTTTAGGTAGGCGTGCCCCTGGACGTGCTCGATGTCGACCTCGGTGCCGAACCCGAAGTAGTTGTTCTCCTCCTTCGCCGACGCGTAGATCCAGGTGCGCTGGTCACGGCTGAAGGGGCGCTCCTCCTCGTTGGAGGTCACGATGTACTGCCGCAGCTCCGGCCCGATCGTCTCCAACAGGTACCGGGCGTGCCCGATCACCGGGAAGTTCCGCAGCAGTGCGTGACGCTTTTGGACAAGGTCGCGGGCTGCCACCAGCGCCACTGCTGTTGCGGCGACCGCGCCGATCCTCCGGGCCTGCATGAACGTTCCTCCTCCAGGCACGACTCCGTCGCCATGCGGTGGAGCCCGCTTGTGTCGCATCGGGCGCCAGACGGCGCACACAGTCAAAGGCGCGCCAGCGCCATCGAAGAAAGGCGGACCGACTCTAAAGGGCCACACGAATATGCACAGCGACACCGATCACACCGCCGAACGGCTCATTTGTGCCCGGGGCTTCGTCGGGTCGAGCTTCGGCCCGGGTCGGGGAGGAAGAGGGCGCCGTGGCGGGTGCGGGCTGACTGGGCGCACGCCTGGCAGCGCAGTATCCATGCCCCTTTGGGAGGGGTGGCGGCGGGCGTGGGCGATGGAGATGGTCGCGGGCTGTGGTGATCGGTGTTCGTCGTGCCGAGGCGTGGGTGTCTGAAAAATTTCACGGAGTGTGATGGTGTATGTCACAGCACATGAAGTTTAATGCTCAACTAAATCTTGTTAGTGTCTCCTCCGTCCCGCCACCCCGGGGCGTAGCCAGGGGCCCTGCCACCCACAGGGGGCCCTGGCGCGGATCAAGGAGGAATGATCATGAACCAGTTTGTGAAGCGCATCTCGAGGGCGGCCGCTGCTGCCGCGTTCGTCGGCGGTGCGGTGCTGGGCGCCGGCGGCCCGGCGTCGGCAGCCACCCCCGGTGCCGAGCAGCACATCTCCTCCCCGGCCGTCCTTGTCGCAGTCGGCGAGGGCCGGCGGGTTGTGCCCGGCAGCAACGGCGGCCAGGTCCTCAACGGCGACCACAACGCCTTTGACGGCAACCACGGTTGGCGTGACGACAACGACGTCTGGGGAAGCTGGTACTGGAACCGGCACGACGACGACCACGGCGGGCACTACCGCTGGGACGGTCACCACCTCTACCGCTGGCACCAGGGACACTGGGTCATCGTCGTCCAGGTCCGAGGCCACGCGGACCTGTGGATTTTGGACCAGCTGTCCCTGATCAGGGGCTGATACGGCGACCCGGACCGGGACCGGCCCACCGTACGGACGAGCAGCACCCCGACGTAGAATGCGGCAGTCACCGTCAGCTGCGAGCCCCTCAATGGCGCCCACCGCGTCGTCTCGGCTCAGCGCAAAGCCCGCCGCGAGTACGGCAACCGCGTCAACGCCCTCACGGCCGACGCCCGGCACTGAAGGGCCGTCAGACTCCGTACGCGCGAAAATGAGTCTGTTCCGCGACGACGCCCATCTCGCACCCAGAAGCTGGGTGAGACGGTGGAATCGCTGAACGCGACCATGAAAAGAGAGACGCTCCAGGGGAGAAAACAGTGGAACGGGGCCCGCGAGGCCCGGCTCGCGGTCTTCCGATGGGCGACCCGCTACAACACCAGACGAAGGCACTCCCGCCTCGGCCAGATCAGCCCGATCACTTACGAGCAGCGATCAACTACGCTGGCCACCGCCGCATAACAACCGGTGTCCACGATCAAGGGCGAAGCCCCCAGGACCCCGAGCAGCGCGTCAGCCGGACGCACAGCCTGCATCTGTGACCCCCCTTGCGCAGCCCTGCGCAAGGGGGTGCCGGCACTGCGCACGGCTGCGCACCCGGCCCCACCACGATCGCCAAGACCCCGACCGCAGACCCGACCACGCAGGTCACAGCACTGCGCAGTGACGCCCAGCAATCCGGTGTCAGACAGCCCCAGCGCCTGACCAGACAGCAGAAGACCCGCACCACCCGAGGCCAGTACGAAGTCCGCCGCTACGTCGGTTGGATGCGGCACATCACCCTGGCCATGCTCGCGCATGCCTTTCTCTCGGCCACGGCGGCAACAGCGGCGGCAAAGGGGGATGCAGAAACGGTTCCACCCTGGTTCCGCTCACCGTGGCAGAAGTCCGCCGGCTCCTGGCAACTGGCCCCGCCCGCTACTTTGCATCCCACGCCCTGAGCTGGTCACGGTGGCGGCGCAGGTGTCGGGCCGTCTCCCGGCACTGCCACTACCGCCGACGCTGTCATTCGTTGGAGGGGCGGTCCGGCAAGACCACCCCTGACATGCCATCAGCCAACTACACTTCCGACGACGCCTCTGACCAGGCCAGATAGCGAAACGCTGCTGGAGTACCGTCGATGTAGCGGTCGTCGCAGGGCGAGTACCACTGGACGAGGACCCGGTTAGCGGCTGGGCATCGACCACTTGGTCCCGCTTGCCGAAGCCTGGGACTCCGGTGCCTCAGCGGGGACGGCGAAGGCGCCGTGCCGTCCGCCTCGAACCGATCCAAGGCTGACCAGGAGCCGGCCACCTGGCCGCCACCCCACACTGATTCTGCAGACCGAGCGGAGCGGTGAGCGTGCCAGCCGTACGGTGTCACCCGGGTGGGACTGGGCCGACGCTGAGTCGTTCGACCGGATGAGGGGCAGGCTCCGTGAGCTGGCCTGGTTCGTCCAGGGACATCGCCACTGGGGAGACTGCAAGGCCTCCCTTGGTTCCGCCTCGGGCGGCGGTGGGGTGACCCGCGCACACTGGGTATATGCCCAGAGTGATCACCGACGGGGCTGCGGAGCGTGAGGACATACTCGCTGCGGCCGTCGTGGAAGCTGTCCGCGGCACGAGTGCGTATGCGGGGAGCATTTTCTTGCGCTCCCGCGACCGCCGGTCGATCGTGCTCGCTGCGACGTGTGGGGTGCCGCCTTCTTTGCTGGGCGGATGGCGCCTGATACCCGTGAGCAGCCCTATCCCGGTCGCCGTGGCATTTGCTTCGGGGCGCACAGTCCACCTGGCAAACGCTGATGAAACCATGCGACGGTTCCCTCAGCTCGCGGTGGCTCTGCCGCATGCCTTCGGCTCCTGCTCAGTACCGGTGAACGCAGGTCCGGAGCCCTTCGGAGCGCTGGCGATCGTGTGGCCAGCATCGTCGGCCGGTGAAGGCAGCGAAGGGCTGTCCAAGGCCCAGCGCCGACACCTGCGGAGCGTCGCAAGCCGGCTCGGTGACTGTCTGGCCGCACTCCATGCTCGTACCGGCGATCCGGTGGAAGGCGACCCCGGGACGGCGCCCGTGGAGGTTACAACTCCCTCGGCGGGGGCCGTGCGGGTGGGCTTGTTCGACTGGGACCTCGGCTCCGGCACCTTCAGCGTGGACGACACGCTCTGCGCGATCTTCGAACTCGACTCCGCTACTTTCGACGGACGAGCCGAAACGCTCGCTTCGTGCCTGCACCCCGGCGATCGTGGGGCCTTCAGAGCCTGCGCTCAGGAGGCAGCACACGAGGGCCGGATCACCGCGCGGCGCATGCGCGTGCGGGATCACAGCGGCGGCGGCGAGAGATACCACGTTGTCGAGCTGTGGGGCCGTGCGTCGGAAGCCGAAAACACCCGCGCATCCGGGCATGCGGTCGGTGCCGTCGTGGATGCCGAGGTCGGCAGCGCGGCCATCGCAGCGATTGAACGGCTACGGGACGGACTGTTCTCCCTCGCCCCCGACGGACGGGTGATCTATGCCAACGACCGCGCCCTGCGACTGCTGGACGTGTCCGCCAACGAGGTTCTGGGCCGTTTCCTCTGGGACGTGTTGCCGTGGCTGTCCGACCCCGGTGTCGAATACCGGCACCGCTCCGCGATGATCTCGCAGGCGCCGTCGTCCTTCCTGGCGAGCCGACCACCCGATCAGTGGCTCGCTTTCTCCCTCCACCCGCGAGGGGACGGGGTGACCGGTGTGGTGGTCCCCACCGCCCCTCCCCCATCAACCGATCGTGCCTTCGCTTCCCCGGCCCCGGCGGCACCCGCCGCCCCGCCGGCGCGTCTGGGGGTCATGTACCACGTTCTGCAGCTGAGCAGCGCGCTGACCGAGGCGGTCACCACACGCCAAGTCTGCGAAGTCGTTTCCGAGCAGCTCCTGCCGGCCTTCGGGGGCCAGCAGATGGCAATCTATGTGGTCCGCAGCGGAACGATGCACAGGCTCCATCACATCGGTCACCACGAAGAATTCCTCGACTGGCTGGAGGGCGTTCCGCTGCACGCCCGCCTGCCAGCAACGGACACGCTGACCTCCGGTGCTCCGCTCTTCATCGAGTCGCAGCAGGACCTCGCCCGGGGCTACCCGGACAGCCCGACGGGCCAGGTGAGCTCTTGGGCGTATCTGCCGCTGATCGCCTCCGGCCGCCCGGCTGGCACCTGCGTCCTCGGCTTCGACGAGATCCATCACTTCACCGAGAAGGACCGCAGCGTCCTCACCGCCCTCGCCGGGCTGATCGCCCAGGCCCTGGAGCGAGCACGGTTGTACGACTCGGAGTACGCCGTCGCCCACGGCCTGCAGCAGGCGCTCCTGCCGCACCGGCTGCCGCCCGTCCCCGGCATCCACACCGTCGCCCGCTATCTGCCCGCCACCGGCGGTATGGACATCGGCGGCGACTGGTATGACATCATCCCCACCGCCGGCGGAGTCCAGCTCGTCATCGGTGACGTTGAGGGTCACAGCATCGCGGCCGCAGCCACCATGGCCCAACTGCGCAGTGCGGTTCGGGCCTTCGCGGCTGCGGGCCATGCGCCCAGCGACGTGCTGGCGGGCGCCAACCGAACCCTGATCGATCTTGACTCCCAGCTGCTGGCCAGCTGCTGCTACATCCACCTCGAACCCCACAACCGACACGCCTACGCCGTCACCGCCGGCCATCCCCCGCCTCTGCTCCGCTGCCCCGACGGCACCACGGACGTCCTTGATATCGACGTCGGCACTGTCCTCGGCGTGGATCGTGCGAGCACATACACTCAGACGGGCATCGTGCTCCCGCCTGGTTCCGTCCTCGCTCTCTACACCGACGGGCTGGTGGAGGAACCCGGCAGCGACATCGATGTGGGGATCGACCGCCTGCGCGCATCACTGGCCCATGCCCGGTCGGGCTCGCTGGACGAACTTGCCGACCGGATCCTGCGCAATGCCCGCGGATCGTCCCACCGGGCCGACGACATCGCTCTGCTGCTCACCGAGCATGATCCGGCAGACGGTACGAAGCATCCCTGAGCCTCAACGACGCCAAGACCACGCACGGGGCCCCGAGCGGTCTTTGCCCGGCGCCCCTTCGTGGCTCGCGTGGTTCAGCTGGGAGGGATGCGGCCCAGCTGGTGGACGGTGGTGACGGCGCTGGTGTTGGTGCGGTTTCCGTTGCTGTCGATACCGAAGTGGCCCGTCGCGCCCGCTATGACGTCATTGCGGAGTGCGAAGAGTTCGTTCCTGACGGCGTAGCGGTTGGGCAGGCTGGTGGTGCTGTCGCTGTTGGCAGCGGCGTTGTGCAGGGCGGTTGCCGCGGTGAGGACGGCGTCGTGCGCGACCAGGGCCCAGTAGCTGCTGGTGAGGTGGTCTGCAGCGAATTGCTGTCCGTGGTGGGGTGCGGTGAAGTCCTTCGCGAAGGCCTCGTAGAGATCGTGGTCGGGGTTGTCGGGGCTGCGGAACTGGGCTGCGCTGGGAAAGTTCGCGTACAGCAGGCTGATCGGGGCGTCGCGCTTGTGGAGCGCCGGCGTGTTGGGGTCGAGGGATGCTGCGTCGGATCCGGTGATGACGGTGATGGGCTGGGCGTGGCAGCTTCTGCTGGCCAGGGCGTCGAGGAAGTCGGTGAGGTATTTGACGCGGGCGGCGTAGTAGACGGTGTCGACCGTCTTGCCGGTGTTGCAGAGGTTCTGGCTGATCGTGGGAAGGATGGCTCCAGGGCCGCCGCGGGGGTCGAAGGTGAAGTCGGAGGTGTTGTCGAGGTACTTCTTGAGGCCTTCGACGGTGTGGAAGCCGTGGTTGAGGGACTGGGTATACAGGTCCTTGGTTCCGTTGGGTGTCACTGGTGTGCTGACCAGGGCCGCGGTGCGATGGGCGGGACCGAGGTCCTTGCTGACGGCGGTGAGCTGGTCGCTGTTGGTCAGCGCGACGCGGGCCAGGCCGTTGATCGCCCCTTTGCCGTCGACGGCTCCGGTGGCGTCGAAGCCGTCGGCGGTGATCAAGTCGCCGACCATGGGCAGGTCGGCCTTGCTCAGGGCTCGGGCGGCGTCGACGGACTCCTGCTGGCTGAGCCCCAGGCCGGTGACCGCCACCAAGCGGCCGTCCTTCTTCAGGGCGGTGAGCCGGCCGACGGCTTGTGCCCATTGCGCCTCGGCACTGCCCATGTTGGCCACGAGCAGCCGGATCTTCGGGCGGCTGTTCTCGCGGTTCTCCTCCTCGAGGGCGGTGTAAGCGCCCTCGAGTTCGGCGACGTACTGGCCGACGGTGAGGTTGTTCGCGCTCTTCGACGTCAGCGCGGTCAGGAACGCCATCGTCACGTAGTCGCCGCCCTTGATGACGTTGCGGTTTTCCGCGGCGATGGCGGTCATGACGGGCTTGAGGTCATTGCCGAAGACGGCTGAGTCGTCGCTGCCGTCGGTGATGCCGGTGCACTCGCCGCCGGCCTGGGTGACCAGGTCCGGGTTGAAGGTCCCGCAGTGGTCCTTCTTGAACCGTTCCCGTTCCTGCACCTGCTGGTCGTGTATCCGTTGATCGTGCACTTCCTGCCGATGATGCTGCCACGCCCCGGCCCCGACGGTGAGCGCAGCGGCCACGGTGCAGGCGATCACACCGACGCGCAGGCGCGAGCGTCCGGTCGCAAGCCGCCACCTGCCACGGGGGACGGGCGGCAGAGGCGGATCGTCGGATGACGCCGCTTCTTCCGTCGTCGGCTCTGCTGGTCCGGCTTGTGGGACACCCGGTGCGCCAGCCGCTGCCGGCTCAACGGGAACTGCGTCTTCCGGCGGCGGATCCGCCGCGGGTGCCGCCTCGTCCAGCAGCCTTTCCCAGCACCTCAACCACGGCTGCCGTTCCACCTCGCTCACACCACAACCCAGCAGATACTTGATCACGAAGCTCCTGATGGGTAACGCGTCCCTTCTCAGGGTCGCGTTAATCGTGGTGGTGGTCAGCCTTCCGGAGCCGTCATCACTGGCCTCTGCCACTGCCTTCTGAGTGACGCCCTGGCGCTTCTGCAGCTTTCCCAGCGCCTCGCGGAACTGCTGTTGCGAGCGAATGTGCTCGAAATTGGGCCACGCGTCCTGGCCGTCCTGCCCGTTCTCTACCTCCGTCATCAGACGACGCCTCCGGGCGCGTCGGCGGCCGGACGCCGCCCGCTCAGCCACAAACCAATCTGCGCGGCCGCAGCTCCAGCGGCCGTGATCAGCCCGAGCGCGTCGCTGACGGAGTGCCCGCTGATGACCAGCACCACCAGCACCACAAAGATCACCGACAGGATGATGACGCGGTGACGGATACTGAGATCCGCCCCGCACACGTGCTCCGGTGACGGCGCCGGCCGGCGCCACGATCGCGTAATGGACACGATTGCTCCCCTTCCTGGGCGCGGCGATGGTCGCCGCAGGTGAATGACGAGCCGTATCCGGTTACCGGCCGTGATGCGGTCGTCGCCGAGAATTCCACCGTGGCCGTCCAGGCAGGGCAACCCTCTGAGCGGAATACGATGCAACGGAAACATTCACCGTCATTCAAGGGGCCGCAACTCTCGCTTTCCGTCTGATTCGCAACCCTTCCCCGGCGTCCCGACGGGGCACCAACCAGCCCGGAAAACCACCGCGCTGTCACCGGAAACCGACCGAACGAGGGCTGCCCTGCCAGCTCCTCCGCGCCTGCCCGACTCCCCCTGACCCACCGTGACCTGCGTCTTCACCGTTCGGAACGATTCGGAAGCCAGAAGACCTTGCAGCGCAGCGGAGACGATGCTGAGCTGGACAAGCGGAACGCCCGCACCCGAAAACCGCTGTGCTCCCCTTCCTGGGCGCGGTAGTACATCGTGCGGGCGGAAGAGGGGACTCCTGTTACCGGCTGGAGTCCCCTCACCGTTCAACCTGCGCCGGATGAGAACAGCTATTCCGAACTCCGTAGCAAGCACACTCACACTGAAGAAAACATTCGGAACCGCCAGCTGGAATTGAGCAGCGAGCGCGGCCGGTTCTTGGACGCGGCGCCGATCCGCGGGCGTGCCAGGTCAGACAGGCGGCGGCGTTGTCGTCCCAGACGTCCTTGCACCAGCCGGCCACCCCCATGCGGGTCTGGGCGCGCTGCAGGAGGGCGGCCACCGTGGTCCGATACGGGGTGATGGGCAGGAGCCCCGCTCGAGCGGGGCGCGGATGACGTCGGCAAGGGCCACCGGCTCCCTGCCCGATGCGCCTCCGCTCGGCGAGGTCGGTTTTCTGCTGCCGGGCGGCCCCCATCCGCGCCGCGGCCCCACGGTTGGTGCACTGCTTCGAGCGGTCCAGGGCGAGCTGTCCGACACCCAGCCATCTCGCCGCGCCGTTGCTGCTGCCCGAGCTGAAGCCTGTCGACGTCGACCCCGTCGAGCCGCTGCCGTTGGACCCGTTGCCCTTCCTGCCCGTGCCGCTCCCTGAGACGCCCGGACCTCCGCCGCTGGAGCCGCCGCCGGTACCGGCGCGCTGTGGGTGAAGGGCGAGCGCGGCGCCCGGGACTCGGTGATCACCCGATCGTGAAAATGGCCGAGGCGCTCTCTCGGTCTTCGCAGGGCCGCTGGTGTTCGCCGCCGCGCCCACCGGCTCGCTGCTGCGGGCGATGATCTTCATGGTCGTCGCCCCGCCGTGCGCCGTCGTGCTGGCCACCACGGTGACGCTGCTGTCCGCGATCGTAACGCCGGCCACGAGGCCAGCAGTTGCCCGCGACCCAGCGCGGCAGGCGGCAGGCGGCAGGCGGCAGGCGGCAGGCGGCAGGCGGCAGGCGGCAGGCGTTCAACGACGCCCGGCTCAGGGCGGGGACAAGGACGCCGCTCGGCCGCGAACCCGCCCCGGCCCCCGCGCTGTTTTCAGCTTCGCCGTCATCGGGATCAGGCGGGGGGTGGCGCTGACCAGCAAAAACACCAAACGAGCCATTACATGCCAGAACTACCTACAACCCACCCCGCCACACTCCACACAGAACACATAACCCCAGCTCAAACCCCCGCCCACCCCGACCTAACCGCCCACTCGACTTCTCAGCAAACCCACTGCACCCCAGGCCAGCAAGCACTCGGCACACCAACGGCTTTGTTCACCCGATCTCGTGAACAAAGCCATTCCCGCCTCAGCCAACGCGCACCAAGGACACCCCGGTCTCCGCCTGACTCCGGGCGCGCCGCAGCAGCACCGCGACGGCCGCGCACTGCACGGCCATGGCGAGCGCCAGCGCCAGGCAGACGCCGGGCAGGCCCCGGCCGGACAGGGCGTACGCCAGGGGCAGTTGGACGGCGGTGCCGAGCAGGGTGACCCGGAGCAGCGCGGGTGCTCCCCCGCTGCCCTCGAAGACCCCCGCCGAGCGCGATGAAGCAGGCCATCAGCAGCAGGTAGGGGCCGATGCAGCGCAGGAACAGCGTGCCCTGGTGGGCGACGTCGGGTTCGGCGCCGAACGCGGCCATGATCCAGGGCGCGGCGGCGGCGACCAGGGCGGTGGCACCGAGCCCCACCGTCCCGGAGACCCGTACCGCCTGCCGGCCGATGTCCCGCCGTGCGTCCTCGCCCGTGCCCAGCGTGTGCGCGGTGTGGATGGCGGCGGCCTGCCGGACCGCGTAGAAGGCCATGGTGGCGACATACATCACCTTGTAAGCGATGGCATAGGCGGCCACGGCGGTCACGCCGAGCCGGGCGACGATCGCCACCAGCACCAGCGCCCCACCCTGCCGCACGGTGAAGTCGGCGGACATGGGCAGCCCTCTGGTGAGGGTGCGGTGCAGGGCGGCGGGGAGCCGGCCGGCGGAATGAGCCCGGCTGGCCGTCCGCAGCAGCAGGTTGCGGCGCAGGGCATGCAGGCCCACCGCGAGGACCGCACAGCGGCACAGCACGGTGGAGGCGGCGGCGCCCGGCACGCCGTAGAGGCGGATGAGGACTGGGTCGCACAGCAGGATCAGCCCGTTGGTCAAAAGCGCGAGCCGCAGGGGGGTGCGGGTGTCGCCGGTGCCTTTGAGGATGCCGTCGATGAGCTGCTGGGCGAAGAAGACGGCCGTACCGGGCAGGGAGATCGCGAAGTAGGTGGTGGCCAACCGCAGGGGCGCCGGGTCAGCGCTGCCGAGGACCAGCCGGGCCAGGGGCCCGCGCAACAGGAACCCGCCCACCGCGACGACCGGGGTGACCAGCCCGCACAGGGCCCAACCGCCGCGTAGGGCGGCCCGTACGGCGGCCGGGTCGCGGGCGCCCCGGGCGTGTGCCACCAGCACGGTTGTACCGGAAGCGAAGACCAGGGCGACACCGAGCAGCACGTTCTCGGTGTTGGTGGCGACAGCCACGGCGGCGACGGCGGCGCCACCGAGCCGGGAGACCCAGACGGTGTTGACGATCCCGGATGCGACCGAGGCGAGAAGCGAGAAGTAGACGGGGTGGGCGAGCGATATGAGCTGCCTGCGGTGGGGGTTCATGTCCGGCCTCCTCGACCCCTCGGTTACCTCTAATCGAGGTAGCTCGATTAGAGGTAACATGAGGTCCGGGCCATCCGCAAGGAGGAGAAGAACACGTGCTGGAGCTGTCGATCCTCGGCTTCCTCGCCGAGGCACCGCTGCACGGTTACGAGCTGAAGGAGCACATCAAGGTGCTGAGCGGGCATGTCCGCCCGGTCAGCGACGGCGCGCTCTACCCCGCCATCAACCGGCTCCTCGCCGCCGGGCTGCTCGACCAGCGCACGGAAGAGGGCGCGAGCGCCGCACCGCGCCGGGTGCTGTCCCTGACCGACAAGGGCCGCGAAGAGTTGCTGGCGCGACTGCGCACACCCAAACAGGCCGAGATCACCGACCAGGTCCGGTTCAATACGATCCTGGCCTTCCTGCGGCATCTGGACGATCCCGCCGGACAGGCCGCCGTACTGCGCCGCCGCCTGGACTTCCTGCAGACGCCGTCGAGTTTCTTCTACCGGGAGGGCGAGCCGGTCCGCGCGGAGGAGGCCGGGGACCTCTTCCGGGAGGGCATGCTGCGCGTCGCCCGGGCCACCGGGACAGCGGAACGAAAATGGCTACGCGAGGCCATCGACACGCTCAGCCGAACTGCGCCCTGACGCACCCACAATCGAACGACTCCGGCATGACCCCAAGCACCTTCTTCAACGCCTCCTCGACCGCACCCACCCGCTTCCCATGGGCGCTCATGGCCGGAACAAGACACCGAGCCGGGGCGCGCCCCAGCGGCCAGCGATCATCCAGGCCAGCCAGCCGCCACTCGCAGCCACGCATCGGCCGCGCTTCCAGCCCCAGGCCCTCGTCCAGGAGGAGGCACACAGGAGTGGCAGACGGGAGCGGGGAGAAATCTCTGGCCTCTGTCCACAGGGCGACCGCCCGAGGCTGCTGGGAGTCGTCGTGATCCGCGCGGCGACCACCCAGTTGAGGAGACCTCCATGCCATACCTGATTCCGTCCCGTACGCCGCTGACGCCCGAGCAGGTGGAGCGGGGCTTCGACTAGCGGTGGTTTGTTAGACCGGGAGGTAGAGGTTAAGAGGTCTGCCGGTGCCGACAGCGTTGATCAGGGTCTGGAGCTCGGTGGGCGGGGGCTTGGCTGTCCATGCTCGCCAGTAGCGTTGCAGCGTGGCCCAGGGCGTCAGCCAGCCACGGACGGCCCGGAGGGCTTGAGGCCAGCAGGCCTGCTGGGTCTGGTGGGACGGCGCAGTGCCCCCTCTCTGGCCGGCTGGGCACCGGCTCCTCCTCGTCCGTGGCAGGTGGGGGCGGGGCGAACCAGGTGTCCCAGCAGAAGCTGAACGCGCAGGTGACGAGGGTCTGGTGGCGGCGGATGGCGGTGTCGGAGCGGACCTGGAAGTCGGCCCAACCGAGTTCGTCCTTAACCTGTTTGTAGCTCTGCTCGATCCAGTGCCGGATGCCGTAGATTCGCACGACTTCGGCCAGGTCGGCCGCGGGGTGGGGACTGTTGGCCTCCCGTGGTCCGCCGGGTCGGGGCAGGTCGGTGGCCAGGTACCAGGTGGACTGCGCGGGCAGGGTGGCCGGGTCGGTGGTGGCCACCACCAGACGCGTGGTGCCATCCGGTCCCCACCAGCCCAGCTGTGCGTCGGCGGCCCACCAGGTAGCCGTGTGCCCGTCACGGAAGGTGCGCGTGACCGCGGTCCAGTTCCCGGGGGCCTCAGGGCCGCCCCAGACAAGATCGCGCGCGGCATCCACGGGCGTGTACGCCTCGTCGCCGTATGACCAGGCTCCCCGGCGGGGCTTGAGTGCCATCACGAACGGCAGTCCTGCGGCGTCCAGTTCCCTGCGGAAGGCGTCCTGGTCGCCGTAGGCGCAGTCGGCGGCGACCGCCCGCAAGGACACCCCCGCCCGAAGGGCATCACGGGCCAGGGCGGCTCCGATCTGCAGTTTCGTGCGGAAGCCGGGGTCGTTCTTGCCTTTCGGGAAGTGGTGAGCGGGGGTGTAGGGGACGGCGTGCAGCGGGTAGTAGACGCGCTCGTCGGCCCAGCAGGTGGTCACCGTGACGACGCCGCGGTCGATCTTCCCGACCGAGCCCAGGTATTGCTTACCCACGTGGGCGGTGGCAGTGCCGTCCTTGCGGTCTCCGGAATCGTCGATCACCAGCACCCCGCCCGCGTGCGGGGCCGTGGCCGGATCCGCCAGCAGCAGTTCCACACGCCGGGCGTTGACCTTCTCCAGGTCCCACGTCGACTCGGACAGGAAGAACTGCAGCCGCTGCACCGCGGCATGCTGAGCACCGACCACTGGCTCCGTCCCGGCCAGGCAGGTCAGCGTCTTGTTGCGGTCCCGCGGCAGCAGTAACCCGGCGAGATACTCGCGGAACCCCCGGCGCTGTGCCAGCGTGGAGAAGAGGTCATCGAAACGCGCGGCATAGGCTTCCAGTGGACCTGGAGCGGGCGGACACGGCACACGCTTGGTCATCACAGCCCCCGAGTAGTGAGCAAAGCTCCCACTATCCGTGCCTACTACCGCCCCAACCCGCCGTCAACAAACCACCGCTAGTTCATCCGCGCGGCGGCCGTTCCGCGCCCGCGACGCCGTCGGCGTCCGCGGTTGCGGCGCCGGGTCGTGCGCAGCCGTCCTGCACGCAGCCAGGCCGCGGCCTCCGGGGCCTTCTCGGACAGTTCCACGAGAGCCGGGTGCAGGGCGGGCGGGACATGCGGTTCGGAGCCCGCGACGCGGTGGCCGTCTGCCCCGGGCCTGTCGCCGTAGCGCGCCAGGAGGCGGAGCTGGGCCAGCGAGGCGAGGCCGGTGGCCGTGGTCGCGGCCCACTGCGCGGGCCCCTGGGGCAGGCGGTCGAACAGCGCCGCGATCACGAATGCGAGCTCCCCGGTAAGAAGCAGCATCCCGGTGGCCGCCAGACAACCCGGGGCGGTGGGCGCCCGGCGGGCGCGGGACGCGCCAGGACCCCCGTGGAACTCGGCGTGGGCGGCGCGAAAGGCGGGGTCGCGGGAGGCAATGATGCCGAGCGTCGTGGCGGCGGTACGCCGGCGCAGCGCAGCGAGCAGGGCGTCCGGTAGGGGGTGCCCGGCGGTGCGCACCACGTCCGCGCCGGTCCCGGTCAGTGCCAGATTGCCGCGATGGTTGATGGTGACCAGGCCGTCCAGCAGGAGCCGGGCGGCGGCCGCCTGGATGTCGTCCTCGGTCAACCAACGCCCGGCGGCCGCGCGATAGGGATCGACGGGCGCGGCAGGGAACCACGCGCGCAGGCGGTCGCGCACGACGGGCACCCCGTACAGCAGGACTGTGACGGAGACGACGGCACAGGCGAGCGCGACGGGATCCACGCGCCGAGCCTAGGCCGCGTTCGCCCTGTCAGGACAGCCGGTTTCCCAAGCGGGCAACCGTGACCAGGGCCAGGCGCGGGAGCACCCCGCCATCCCGTGACGGACAGAGCCACGCGGGTGAGTTCCCGACGTCGTTCGAACCCGACGGGTGTGCCCTCGTCGGCCCGGGTCACGCTGACCACTCCGGCTACTCCGTCGGATCCTCCGCGGCGTGCCGGACCGCCCACCGGGCTGGTCATCCCGCACCGCCGCGAACGCGGCCAGACTGAGCTCCCGGCCTGGAAGGAGGAACACAACGCCTCTCACCGCAAAGTCCGTGCCCGCATCGAGCACGCCTTCGCCCGGATGAAGGGCTGGAAGATCCTCCGCGACTGCCGCCTGAAAGGCGACGGTGTCCATCAGGCCGTGCTCGGCATCGCCTGCTCGCAGAGCTGGCCCCTCCCACGATTTGGCCCAGGCGTTGAGCAGATTGAGACGCAGGACCGGCTGCCTCTTCGAGTCAAAGGAGCGAGATCCCGATGTTCACCCGTGCATCATCGATATCTTGGTTGGTTGCCGTCAGCACGACCCAGTCGGCCCACTGCCTGCTCGCGTCCATGGTCCGGGACAAGGTGATGTCCTGGAGCTGCCTGTCACCGGGCGCCTTCCGGGTGACAAGCTCCCCCTCTGGCGTAACTGTCTGCACCTCATTGGCATCCTGCCCAAAGGGCAGACCACTGACCGCCTGGTAGGACGCCACCCGGAACTTCCCCAGATCCACGGCAAAGAGGTCCGTCCAGACCGCGACGCCTACATGCATGTGAGCCCTCGGGCGCGGCAGAGCCTTCGCACTGCGATCAGGTAGCGGCGCGAAGCCCGTGGAGACAAAACAGTCCCCGGTAGTGCTGCGCGTGTCCTGGAACGTCAGTCGTCACCGTTGTTCCGGTATCGCGCCGGCTTGCCGGGGGCCTGAACCACATCCTGTCCAAGTCGCTCCGTCGACCATGGCGTCCTGATCAGCTTTACGGCTCTTTCAGTGTTGTGGCCTAGTGACCACCTTGCACCTGATATGTCCCGAGTCAAGAGGTTTTAGGTAAATCTTTTAGCTCCCCGGCTGGAAGCCATCCGCGGCCGCCCCGACCGCCCGCTCACCGTAGGCTGGACCTTGCTCGGGGCTCACCACGGAGGTATCCGTGCCCACGACGGTCTGGTCCGGAGCCATTGCCTCGCTGGCGATCCGCACCGACGACGACTTCGACGACAGCCATGCATGAACCGGACCGCTTCCACCTAATGGATCAGCCGGACCGCTTCCACCTGATCCTGACCGTCAACGGTCGGCCACTCATGCACGACGTACGCGGCTCCATGCCCGACCTCGTCCAAGCCGTCGGCCGCGCCCTACGCATCCAACCCGGTCAGGGCAAGACCGCCTTCCTCGTCGTGCCAGTCCTGCTCGGGCCCGGCGAGACGGTGGACAACATGCTCACCTCGCGGGCGTACAGCGGCCTGGCCAAGCTGCTCGAGGCGCTCAGGGCGCACGACACACGTGTCGTGGAAGCACTTGCCCGAGCCGCAAGCACAAAGCCGCGTACGAGGCGTACAGACCCGCTCCGGCAGCGACCAGGGTGAAGATGAGGCCAGCGACCGAAGCGACCGGTTGTCGGTGCCGGCCCGGGAACTGCTGAAGTTCAGCACGCCCCGTGATCCGGCGCAGCTGGCCGCGTTCATCAACCTGCGCGTGCTCAATCCCGAACACACCCACTGGCGGCGCGGGGTGGAGGCCGCTGTCATCTATGCCCGCGAGCACGGCGACCTGAAGGTCCCCTTCACCTACCGCGTGCCCGGCGACGACCAGGCGGTGGATGTCGAGTCGGCGGCCGGCGCGCTGTCGGACGAGCGGCGCGAGCAGCTGGAGGAGATCGACCCGTCGTGGTGCCCGGCCTGGCCGGTGGAGTGGCAGCGCGCCTTCCATCTGGTCCGGCTCCACCTGGAGGCCGGCGGCGAGCTGCCCATGTCGCCGGGCGAAATCGTGCACCAGGGCGAGGACCTTGGCCGGTGGGTGCGCTCGGTCCGCCTCGCCTGGGACAAGCTGACGATCGTGCAGCAGTGGATGTGTGAGCAAGTCCTCGGAATTGAGCCCGCGGCCGAGAACGAGAAGCCGCTCCGGCGCCGCACGCAGGCCGACAAGTGGGCGATGAACTACGAGGCCGCCCGCCAGTTCTACGAGCGCGAGGGACACCTGCGAGTGCCGAGGAAGCACGTCGAGCGGAGCGTCGGCGAGGACCAGGAGGAACGAGAACTCCGGCTTGGTGCGTGGATCGGGAACCAGGGGAGCAGGGCCGCGACGCTGTCCCCAGAGCGAGTGGAGCAGCTGTCCGCCATCGGAATGCGATGGACATGACCCCTACATGCTGAGTACCCGCGGCGCCCCGCGAAGCGTACATATCGCGTGCATGGCCCCACGTCTGAATGCGCGGGGTGGGCGATGGCAAATACGGGCCGGCCAGCTTGGCGAACACGAGACCGTGGCCGAGTGACCTATTACGTTGGCCTCCTGCGGATCGCTCCCCTGCGAGGGGAGACGGCCTCATCGCTCATCTGCCGTGTCGCGAGCCGCTACGGGATGGAAGCAGAGGTGTTGCGGGCCTGCTGGAAGTGGCGCAACTACCCGCCTGGGCAGGGGGGCGGCGGGTCGCGGGTGACGCAAAGGTGCTGCTGAACGCGGCCCAGCGCAGCAGAGCCGCCACACTCTCCCCCGAGCGGGTCGAGCAGCTCTCCGCCATCGGCATGCGCTGGGCGTAGCCACGGGCCTGTCAAACGAGCGGTGTAACTGGGGTAGTTGGGGTTACTGACGGGCTGCAGACCACCGCTTCGCAAGCTTCTGCGAAAATCGGATCATCGCCCTTTGCCCGGCAGGCCTGTCCCGTACGAGCATGTTCGCGTCACATTGGCTCCAGCAGAAAGACAGCGACACATGAAGCATGCTGCACGGCCCAGATGGCTGGCATTCGCCCTGCCGGCCGCCGCTCTGGCCGCCGCGGTACCGTTCGTCATCCCGCCTCTCGCGGACGCCTCTTCTGCGCCGGCCACGCAGCCAGCCGCGCGCGCCGCCACGCGGATCGACGAACGCCAGCAGGTCCTCGACGCCGTCGCCGGCCGGATCACCGAAGGGCTCTCCGAGTCCGACCGCGCGCACATACCCGGCTTCGCCGAGGTCGAAGTCGACCCCGACCACAATCACCTGCGCCTGCACTGGAAAGGCACCCCACCCCAGCGGGTCAGGCAAATCCTCGCCCATCTCCCCCACGGAGTGACCGCCGAGGTCGACTCCGCCCGCTATTCCAAGGCCGAACTCCACGCGGCCCGCATGAAGTTGCTGAACAGCCTGGCCTCCACGAAGCTGCGAGTCGAGGGGATGGCGACCTCGGTCCGCATCACCAGCATCGCACCGGCAGTGGACGGCAGCGGCCTCGAGGTCGGCTACGACAACGCCGCCCGTACGGAGAGCAGGCTCGTGGCGAGCGGACACAGCAAGACGTTGCAGCAGGTCGCCACAGCGGCCGGCCGACTGGCGGGAGTGCACGTCGCCGCGATCCACCGATTGCAGAGCGTGGATCTGTCCTCCCGGCAGCATGACAGCTCCCCCTGGACCGGAGCTTCGGCGCTGAAGAACCCCCTCGGCGGCATCTGCTCCGGCTCTTACGGCGTGAAGAACGCCCAGGGCCAGTACATGCTGACGTCGGCCTACCACTGCGGCCCGGGCCCCGAAGGCCGCTGGACCACCTGGTGGGGCGGCGACCTCATCGGCACCACCGACGCCACCCAGCGCTCCCCGCAGGACGACGTGGTCGGCATCAAGCTGCCCTCACAGCGCGTGAGCGGCCGGCTCTACGACGGCCCCGCAAGCCGCACCGACGGCTACGCCAAACCCGTCACAGGCTGGGGGCACAACAACGTCGGCGACTACGTGTGCACCGACGGCGCCAACGGCGGCGTGCACTGCGGTGTGCGCATAGCCCAGACCGACATCGGCGTCACCGGGCCCAACGGCATCTACCGTCCCGATGTCGACCTCGCCTACGCCACCTCGGCCACACCCGGCGGTGTCGCAGCCGTCAACGGCGACAGTGGCGGCCCGGTCTTCGCCAGCGTCCGCAACCACACAGCCGATGAAGCACGCGGAATCATCACCGCCCTCGACCGAACCGTCACCTGCCCGCCTGCGTACAACCCCGACACCGTCCTCGACGGTCATCGCAGGAAGCCCTGGTGCCTGGCCGGCGTCTACTACGTCCCCATTGGACAGACGCTCCACGACATGCACTGGACCCTGGTCACCGGGTGACCACGACCAGTGTGCCTAGTGCTGGATTCCGCTTTTGATGGGTATGAGGTTCCCCCGCTGTGTGGGAGTGGCTGACTAGCTGGTCAGGGCGGGTTGACGTGGTTTCAGGTTCACTTGTTCGGCCGCTGCCTGGCGTCGACCGAGGAGCCCACGCCGCGCGACGCCTCGACGCCGTCCCACGGCGGTC